>JALTCK010000065.1 GCA_027074805.1 Thermococcus sp.
AAACCTTTTCAACCGGAGGTTTTTTAGTAACCAAAACTTAATAAATTTTTCGCGGAAAGATTTATAAAACCGGGCCACCAACCCAGAAACGCGAAACGCGCCGGGGTAGCCTAGCCTGGGAAGGCGCGGGACTCGAGATCCCGTGCGCTCTGCGCACCAGGGTTCAAATCCCTGCCCCGGCGCCAACTGCCGAGCCATCACCTTTTAGGCGATTCTCACGGGCAAACGGGTGGAGAGCAAGTTTCTGACTGTTAGGATATGCTCAATAGAGCACAAACAGCGCTGGGGAGGTTGGATCCAAGAAAGCCCTTTGTTATTAGAGTCGATGGAGGGACATTTCCCAGATGGACCGAGAATTTCGAGGGGTTCTTCGATATTCGACTCCCCAAACTCTTCCCCGAAACCACGCGAAACCTATTCTGGGAGCTCGACAACCTCAGGTTCGCCTATGGGCAGAGTGACGAGGTGTCACTCTTCTTCCCCCTCCATCCAAACAGCCAGCCCCCCTTTGGCGGGAAGGTTTACAAGGTAATTTCTCTGAGCGCATCAATATTCACAGCAACGTTCAACAGCATTCTCTCCAACTATCTTCTCGAAAAGGAGCAGGCGAACTTCGATTCGCGCGTGATCCAGTTTGATTCATCCAGGGATGTTCTGGATTATTTCCTCTGGCGCTGGAGGGATGTAGCCAGGAATTCAAAGAACAGCCTGACAAGGATTTTACTCCACTGGAGGACTTAACGTAGTGGAAGTGGAGGCGTTCCCCTTCGAGAAAATTGAAAAGAATGTGCTTACAAGTCTTGAATACATCTACCTGACATCATGTCGTTATGTACGCCCCGTCCTTCTCAACTATAACCGTGTGTTCGAACTGAGTTACCATGCCCCCCCTCACTTCCCTCAGTATCGGGTATGAATAGATCGCACCGACCCTGTCAAGCTGGGAGAGGGCTAGTTTAAGCTGTCCCTCGGGCATGAAGTCCTGAAGCCAGCGATAGGCGAAGGGAAGGGTCTTGTACTCCCTTTTTATGTGCATCAAAAGCCTTCTCGCCTGGGCACTCCTTACCGGTCTGTCCCTGATGTACATGAATATTAGTGCTGGTGGAACCTCAATAACCTGTCCTGCACCTGTGGTTGCGAAAGGTTCTATCGCTATGACGTCGCCCTCCTTTAGCTCGTAGGTGTCCGCCTTCCGATAGACGTTCGGGATACTCACGCCTGCATGGAGCTTGAAACGCTCTATTTTGTGCCCGCTGAGATTCACTATCGGGTTAAAGCCCTTACCCCTTATTGTCTCCTCGATGGCCTTACCTATTTCGCGGATTTTGACGCCCGCCCTGACTGTGGCTATCGCGTTCTCGAGGGCCTCTCTCGAGGCTTCCATGAGCTCGTCCTCCTCCATTCCAACCCTGAAGGTCAGAGCCGTGTCAGCTATGTAGCCGTCCACATGGACACCGAGGTCGAGCTTAAGGTAGTCGCCCTCATTGAGAACGGTTTCATCCCCCTTGTAGGGAGTGTAGTGAGCGGCGTTGGAGTTTATTGAGAGATTGCACGGAAAAGCTGGCTTTCCACCGAGCTCAACGATTCTGCGCTCCACGAATTCCGCGATGTCGTAAAGCCTCGCCCCCGGCTTTATTAACCCTACAACTTCCTCCTTGACTCTGCGTGCGATTTCACCAGCCTTTATCAGTGCTTCCCTCTCGTCCACTTTTTACCACCGGAAAAGAAAGGTTCCACAAGCCCTTAAACCTTTCTCACCCGAGAAAAGCTTTATATTGGGTGTTATCCCTTACCCTACGGTGGGCCCATGCTAGAGCTTGGGAAGTACATCAACATTTCAGATGACGTTTTCGTTGTCAAAAACCTTATAGGGTCAATCCTTGAGGGTGTCGGGCTCGCTTACCTCTTCCCTGTCCTAGTTGCGTGGTTCTATCCTGAGGAAATAAAATACGTGGTTTACTTTGCCATCCCTGGAACGTTCAGCATACTCCTTGGGGCCTGGCTCGGAAGGCACCAGGAAAAGTTAGAGGACGTCAACCTCCGCCAGGCTATGGTTGCTGCTGCCTTCACATGGCTCTTCGCATCGTTCATCAGCGTGGTCCCCTTCATATACATCGCCCACATGTCCTTCCTGGATTCGTACTTCGAAAGCATGAGCGCCTGGACCGGTACGGGCCTAACCATGATGAGCCATCTTTCCAGTTATCCTCACATACTTCTCTTCTGGCGTGCCTGGATGCAGTGGCTTGGAGGAATCGGAATAGTCCTCGTTGCCCTTACAATACTCATACGGCCAGGGGTTGCCGCCGCAAGGCTTTACAAGGCGGAGGCAAGGAGCGAAAGAATATTGCCTAACCTCGTTAATACTTCAAAGGTTATCTTTGAAATATACCTCGTTCTTACTCTACTTGGAGCGTACCTCTACTACCTTAATGGGATGAACCTTTTTGATGCAATCACTCACGCCATGACTGGCCTTGGAACCGGTGGTATGAGCACCCACGACCAGAGCATAGGGTACTTCCACAGCATGGGCATAGAGGCCGTGACAATATTCCTCATGATTCTAGGTGCGGTCAACTTTACGGTACACTACAAGATGTTCAGCAGCAAGCGCCTAAAAGTCTTCTTCGATGATATACAGGTCAGGTACATGTTCCTGTTCCTGACACCCACGGTACTTCTCTTGGCCGATGTCCTCGTTAAGAGTGGTGATAGCGTTGGAACAGCCCTCAGACAGGCCGTCTTCCACTCCGTATCGGCAATCACTTGTACTGGATTTGGAATAGCTAACCTTAGCAACTATCCCGAGCTTGGGAAGTTCCTTATAGCCATTCTCATGGTCGTTGGAGGTGGGGCCGGAAGCACTGCGGGCGGAATAAAGTTAATACGAGTCACCCTAATGTATGAGAGCCTCAAATGGACGCTCCAGCAGGCATTGCTCCCAAGGGGTGCCATCATAAAGAGAAAAGTCGGAAACTACGTCTTTACGGAATCGGATGTACAGGAGGTCATGAGCTTCACCATGACATACATAGCCATACTCCTCCTGGGAACCGTCTACATGTCCTTCCGCCTCGGCACATCTCTCATAGACTCCTTCTTCGAAGTTGCCTCTGCGCAGGGCAACGTCGGACTCAGTGTTGGTATCACATCTCCCTCCCTCCCCCCTGACATAAAAGTGCTTCTAATACTCCACATGTGGATAGGCAGACTAGAGATATTCTCGACCCTTGTCTTCATCATAAGCGTCCTCTTCCTCGCCCCGAGGGTGGTGAAGAGGAAATGAACGTCATCGAAGTTAGGAACCTGCATTTCAAATACAGGAGGAACCAGTACTATGCTCTCAATGGGATAAACCTTAATGTAAGGAAGGGGGAATTTCTTGGTATCGTGGGACCCAGCGGAAGTGGAAAATCCACGCTGTGCTTGACTTTCAACGGGGTCATCCCGCACTCGATCCGGGGTGAGTTCAAGGGAGAGGTGATAGTGACTGATCCAGATACTGGAAAGAGGTACAATACCCGGGAGACTCCGGTTCCAAAGCTCTCTACGATAGTTGGCCTCGTTCTTCAGAATCCTGAAAGTCAAATTTTCAACATGACAGTTGAGGAAGAAGTTGCATTTGCCCTTGAGAACCTAGGCCTCCCCAGGGAGGAGATATTGGAGAGGATTGAGTGGGCGCTCAGGATAGCAGGGCTTGAAGACAAGAGAAATGAATTCCCTCCCAACCTCAGTGGAGGAGAGCAGCAAAAACTCGCCATAACAGCGATACTCGCTATGAAACCCAAGGTCCTCGTTCTGGATGAACCCACTGCACAGCTAGATCCTGCAGGTAGGAGAGGCGTTTTCGAGATGGTTTCAAGGCTCAATCGGGAAGAGGGAATAACGGTTATCTTAGTTGCTCACAACGCGGATTTCCTCTTCAGACGGGCAGACAGGATAGTGGTCATGAATGGTGGGAAGATTCATGTGGAGGGCACACCTCGGGAGTTGATTCAAAAAATAGGGGAGCTGAATGAAATCGGAGTAAAACTCCCGCCGGCACTGGAGTTATACAGCAGGTTAGAATCGCAGAGAAAAGGGCTTTCAAGTGTTATTCTCGAGCAGTTCTTTCAGCCTTCAGAACGTCCGCCAGGTTTATAGATTTGCCCTCAAGTGAGGCCTTAAGATCGTAGAGCTTCATCATCAGTTCAAACCGAGCATCGGGATTCTCTATTCCCTCTGCCACTTTTATGGCAGCATCCACGAGAACCATTGCAGCGTTATTGTCTCGTGGTGCCTCAACGAGTGCCAAGTAATACAGTGCCATCGCCTTATGAAAGGGGTTTCTTATGTGTTTTACGACCTTCTTTGCCTTCTCAACCTCCCCCATACGGTAGAATATTTCCGCTATGGTGACGAGAACACTGTCTAGTTTGTCCCTATCCTTTACAAGTCTAAGGGCTCCTGCAGCTTTTTCGAGAAGACCCCTCCTAACGAGTTCTCTAACAATATCAATGAGAACGTCGTCGTGCCCAGTTGCAAGGTTGATAGCGGCTTTCAACGAGAGATCTCCTTTAAACTGGTCTCCAAGATAGTACAGAATCAGGGCTAAGTCTGCCGTCAGGAGGGCTCTGTGCCGCGGATTCGTGAGGGAGTTTATTAGGGGAACAAGGTTCTTCAACGCCCCCTCCACATCCTCAGGTTTTTCACCCTCTCCCTCAAGCCGTTTTAAAATCTCCCTGAGAATTAGCCGAACTGCCAGAAACCTGTTCCTTTCAGTTTTGAGAGATTCCGCTTCTTCTATGGCGCTCACAAAGTCCCCAACCGCTGCATAGTCCTCGACATTCTCAAGTATCTCAAGCTCTGAACGCTTTTTCTCTCCCGAGAGTGATTTGAAGAATTCATCCAAGCGCCCCATTCTTCCCTCCCTTCTCCATTATGAGCTCGAGATAGGATCTTCTCTCAAACTTTTCAACACCCAACCCCTCAAGGATGAGCCTCAGCTTTTCAACAGTACGGGGGACAAGCTCCTCCCTCTCCACTATGGCCTCTATCTCCACGAAGGTTCCGAGCCCCTCCACGGTGTCAAGGGTCAGAACGACCCCCTTCTCAACGTAGTACTTCTCTCTCACCTTGGATACGGTAAGTATCTCCTTGAAGCCCAGCCTCTCGAGTATACTAGCATATCCATCGGGGTCAGAGAGGGGGACCTCGATCTCCTCCCGGGTCTTGGAGAGGTCATCCATCTTGGGGCCTTTGTATGTTAAAAAAGCTTCAAAATGGCCGTTGAACCGCTTGATTCTTATCCTCAGAGCTTCATCAGTGCTTGAGAAGTCTCTGCAGGGATGTTGGTAGTAGGTATCCTCGTGATACTCTTTGCGTAGAAATTCAAAACTCTCTCTAACCCTCTCAAAGAGCTTCGAATCAGCGTACCCTTTAAGTTCCACTTCGATCATTTGAGTACCTCCAGAAATAATAGGGTGACAAAGGGTTTAAAGATTTCTCACAGAAAGTTAAGAAAAGAGGGCTTAAGGTGTGAGATTCATTGGCTTAAGCTCCTCAAGGAAGTGCTTGGCAAACTCAATTGTCTTCTCAATGTCTCTTAAATCTGCTGTCTCAACTTGGCTGTGCATGTAGCGTATCGGTATGCTCAGAACCGCCGTTGCAACCCCCTCTCTGTTGATCTGCATGATGTTGGCATCCGTCCCGGTTGGTCTCGGGCTGGCCTCGACCTGGAGCTCGATGCCGTACTTCTCGGCGACCTCGTCAGCAAAGGCACGAACCTTGGGGTTGATGTTCGGCCCCACGTCCATTACAGGGCCTTTACCAAGCTTAGGAACTATCTTCCCCTTGTCTCCAACCTGTTTGGCAAATGTGACGTCCATGGCTATACCAATCTCGGGATCGATTGCATAGGAAGCAACACGGGCTCCGCGAAGTCCAACTTCCTCCTGGACAGAAGCTACGAAGTAGATATCTGCTTCGTGGTTTTCTAACCTCTTTGCAGCTTCGATCATCGCATAGAGGCAGACACGGTCGTCGAGATAGGGGGTGGCTATGCGATTCTCGTTAAGATGGACAAAGGCCGGAGCGAACTCTCCAACTGTCCCAACGCGGAAGCCGAGCTCTTCGGCCTCCTCCTTGTTGTCGACACCAACGTCAACTACTATGGTGTCCCAGTCTGCTGCCTTCTTCCTGTCGTCCGGTTTCTGAATGTGAGGAGGAATGTGCCCAACAACACCGAAGCGCTCACCCTTCTGGGTGAAGAAGCGAATCTTCTGTGCAACTAGGGTTCTGGGATCAACTCCACCAATAGGGACGAGGTGGAGGTATCCTTCCTTGTCTATGTGGTTGACCATGACGCCGATTTTATCCATATGTGCGGCGATCATGACCTTTGGCCCGGATCCCTTTTTGTGCGCTATAACATTGCCGAGTTTGTCCACGTATATTTCGTCAACGACTGGCTCGAGTTCCTTCAGAACAACGTTCCTTATCCCCAGAAACTCATACCCTGAGACACCAGGCGCCTCAACAACCCTCTTGAGCAACTCTATGTCTACCATGGCTTTCGCCTCCTTCAGATTTCTATCTGAATGTGTTTGGCTGCCTTAATAAGGTTTACGAAAGGAAAATATGTCACCCGAGGATGACTTGGAGGTAAGCCTCCTCTCCGGGTTCTAGGTGCTCTATCTCCCAGAGGAGCCTGTTGTCCTCTACGTTTACCTTTCCTTTAGTGGCTCTGGCCTCGAGGGCTGTTACTGACTTTTCAAAGCGGAAGTTCTCGATGGATTTCATCCTCGGAGCTCGAACCTTAACAAAGTAGTACTTGTCGAGGGCCTCTTCCTGAACCATTGGGCTGAAAAAGGCTAGATATGCAGTCCCGGCGAGCACCAGACCGCTCAGTATCAGTAGAATTCCAAGGGTAACACTGCCCCGTGGTTGGGTGGCGGTGGAAGTTGGGGTTATGTTGGTTGGTGCGGAGGTAGTTGTCGAGGTGGTGGACGTCTGCGTGGGGGTTTCGGGTGCCACTGCGTTGAAGGTTATTCTTGCACCGAGGTACTTTTCGCTCTCCGCCGCCACTATCAAGGGGCCGTAGCCGGTCATGTTCAGATTCACGAGGGCAACTCCGCTCTCGTTAGTTACAGCGTACGTTGAACCTTTCGAACCTGAGACCGTGACAACTATGCCTGAAACTGGCTTTTCTGCTGCACGAACCCTCACGAAGAGTTTAGTGTCCTTCTGAGCAACGTCTATGGCAAGCTGGTACACTGTGATAGTTTCCTTGGCGATCTTTCCATCCAAGTTCAGAACGAGATTGTAAACTCCAGGAGTGGTCACAAGGTAGGTGACGGTGCCGTCCGCTCCAGTATGGAATTCAATCCCGTTTATGTAAACTGCAATTCCCTCCACACCGTTCCCCTGAGGATCGGAGACAAAAACGTGAATCGCCCCGTTCCGGAACTCGGCCGAGTACCTGAGGTTTCGCCTGTAGACCTTAAAGGTTGCAGTGGTTTCCTTGTAAACCCCGCTCATGTTGGCCCAGAGGCGGACAGTGTAGACACCTATTTCAGGTTTCACTAGGTAAATGCTCTGCCTCCAGACATCTCCAGGCTTCACAAAGGTTACGGAAGTGATGTTCTTTATTACTGTGCCGTTGAGGGTGATGGTATATCCAAGTCTGCCGCTGATTATGGTGTTTGCTTTGGAGACTATCTCGAGACTTATGTTAACATTGTGACCGTAGATGTATTTCTCGTTCACCTTTATCCTTGGGAAGTAGTCGATGACGGGTTTGACTATAACCGTTATCGGGGACTCCGAATAAACATCCCCCACCTTTGCAACGAGCTTGAGGACATACTTTCCGGGCTCCGGATTCAAGACGGTCACGGTTATGGTTCCGTTGTAAGATCCTCCTGGGGAAATTGGTTCCCTAACAAGTTTTATGCCGTATTGAAATCCTGTTGTAGGGCCAGCCACATAAACGGTCACGTTCCCAATAGTTTCGTTCCCAAGGTTGGTGAGTTTGTAGGGAATGACTATGGTATTGCCGGGAATAACGTAGAAATCGTTGTTAAGGGCTTGAATGGAAATGAGAACTTTAGCCTCTGCAGGAAGAGATAAGAGCGAGAGAGTGAGAATCACTATGAGGACAAGGGCCTTACTCCGCACCTTCTATCACCTCTCTCAAAGATGCCTGCTTTCCCACGAGTTCTTCAAACGTCATGTACTTAGATGATTGAAGCGTAACTTTATAGTTTTTGCCTCCGATCTCGAGATCCTCTGGTCTGAAAAATCTCCATCCCCTATTGATGAACTTAACGGCTATCACCGGCGTACCCCCGAATCTGCGGGAGAATGAAAGGAGTTTCTCGTAGTCTTCCTGACTTAGATACAACCGATCCTCGTGAGTGCTCTTGACCTCTATGCAGAGGTGAACCCTCCCTTTTCCGGCGATTATATCGACCTTTTTGCTTCCAGCCGACCTCACAACAGCAAATCCGGCCCCTTCGAGCATTTTTATGAGCTCCCGTTCAGCACTTGCGCCTCTTCTGTACCTCATTAAGCTCCCCTGTACTACCTTTTCCGGTTAGCTTTATAAGTTATGCCTGAGAGTTAGCACCGGTGATGCTCATGGCGATTTACGAACTGGGAGATAAGAAGCCCAAAATCCACGAAACGGCCTTTATCGATGAGAGTGCCTCAGTGATAGGTGACGTTGTTCTCGAAGAGAAAACGAGTGTCTGGCCAAGCGCTGTGCTTAGAGGAGACATAGAGCAGATTCACATCGGTTGCTGTTCCAACGTCCAGGACAACGTTAGCATACACACTTCCCACGGGCAGCCCACAATAGTCGGAAAGTATGTAACCATCGGTCACAACGCGGTAGTACACGGCGCAGAGATAGGCGATTACGTGATAATAGGAATGGGGGCGGTTATTCTTGACGGTGCCAAGATAGGAAAACATGTCGTCATCGGTGCTGGAGCGCTGGTTCCACCTGGAAAGAAGATACCGGACTACAGCCTCGTCGTTGGCGTCCCCGGCAAGGTCGTTAGACAGCTCAGCGAAGAGGAAATAGAATGGACAAAGAAAAACGCAGAGATCTACATGGAGCTCGCGAAGATGCATCTGAAATCCAGGAAAAAGATTGAGTGATGCCTGATGCTCTACAGGATTGTCTCCCACATTCCCCACGTTCTTTTCAAGCCTATCTACGACCTCTATGAAAGGTACCTCTTGGAGAGGGTAAGGGAAGGGCAGATTCCAAACCATGTTGCAATAATAATGGACGGAAACCGTAGATGGGCAAAAAAACTTGAAAAACCGCCTTGGTACGGTCACCTCTTCGGCTCCCAGAAGCTGGAGGAAATACTCGAATGGTGTAGGGAGCTTGGAATAAGGACGCTCACCGTTTATGCCTTCTCGACCGAGAACTTCAATCGAAAGCCTGAGGAGGTAAACGCCCTCATGAACCTCTTCGAGCAAAAGTTCAAGGAACTTGTTGATGACGAAAGGGTTCATAGGTACAGAATACGGGTCAACGTTCTGGGAAGAAAGGAGCTGCTCCCCGAAAACGTTAGAAAAGCCGCTGAAGAGGCCGAACGGGTCACGCGGAAGTACAGCAGCTACACTCTGAACTTGGCCCTGGCGTACGGTGGTAGGAGTGAGATAACTGATGCCGTCAGAGATATCGTCCAAGATGTCCTCTCGGGTAAGTTGAAACCGGAGGATATAGATGAAGAGCTCATAAAACGGTATCTCTACTACCCTAACATGCCCGACCCGGATATCGTGATAAGGACGGGGGGAGAAGAGAGGATAAGTAACTTCTTGCTCTATCAGATAGCCTACAGTGAACTCTTCTTTGTGGACGTCTACTTCCCAGAGTTTCGAAGGATAGACTTCCTAAGGATAATCCGGGAATACCAGAGGAGGCAGCGACGGTTCGGGAGGTAGTTTGGCACTGAGACCCTTTTTAAACTTTTTCGCTAAAACTTATTAACATCCGATGCTATTTCTTCACGGTGGTGATTAATGCAGTATTCAGAGCTGAGTCCTCGAATAAAGAAGGTGTACGCCCAAGTGAGGTATATGGATGATTACCACTGGGAGCTAAATGGGGGGCGGATAACTGGAATCCACAAGAAAAGCAACGTGAAGGTCATCATAGATGTGGCCAGCGACAAGGAGCATGCTCAAAAACTGGCGGAAAATGGAAACAGCGGAGGAATCCGCATAATAGCGATACCGGACAAGAGCGTTTTCTTCATACACAACGGAGCGTTTATACTGACCTACCGCTACATCAAGGCGACCCTCGCGGACATCAACGACCACATAGTGTGGAGCGGCTTCAGACTCATTGAACAGGATGGAGAACTCCTTCAGGAGGACTTCTACGAGTACCTCGGAGGAAGCCTAGTAAACCATCTAAAGAACAACATGCTCGCCGGTCAAGACTATGTTTTCTGGCAGTTCTACAAGTGTGAGAAGTGCGGAAAGTACGTTGACGTCGAAAACATGGAGAGACACTTAAAAGAGCATGGTATAAAGCACCACGAGAAGAGTGAGGAGCGCTACGAGGTCTTTGAGATAAACTTTAGGGATGGGAAAGTGTACGACAAATACGGGAACGAGGTCAAAAGGAGTTCCTTTAGTGAGGAAGCCCAAGAGTTCCTCAGTGAAATCCTCTCTGGAGCTTCTTCCGAGTGATTTTTCCTTTTAAAAATCAGGGCCCCATTGGGGGAATTTCCATGACTGAAATGACCGTGCTGGAGCTGTTCAAAGAGGAACACTTTCCAGGGTCCACAATAAGCATCATCTATGACACCTACTCTTCTGCCTGGAGGATACCCCTTGTGATACTAAAATATGCGGTTGAGCACGGCTATTTCGGGGTTGTCTCTAACTACAACGTCCCGATTAGGGCTTTCATAAGAAAAGGAAAGTCCGTTGGCCTAGAGGTAGAGAATGCGCTCGAGGAGGGTAGAATGGCCATCATAGATCTCTTTGGGACCCGATACGGTTCTAAGGAAGATCTTTCAAATGTCTTCTATCTTGACAAAGTTGAACCTGAGACCATAAATCCAAAGATAGAGAGAATATACAGTGGACCCCTGAAGGAGAAGCTCTCGACCATGCCTACGATACGGATAATATTCACCCTTGATGGTGCCTCAATAATGCTCGGTGAGGAGAGTACTCTGAAACTTCTCAACCAGACCCTAGCATACAGGGGACTTCAGCTCCCTAACTCAACGCTGGTAATCACACTGAACAGCGATGTGGTCTCAAAGCGCTTTGTTGCTTGGACGGCTGGCATAAGTGATTACGTTATTAGAGCAGACTCCCACTTCGGGAAGGATGGACTCAGGGAGTACCTCTATCTAGTATCGGCACCCCATGAGGAGTTCGAGCCAACGGCTTACTCCTTCAAGGTAACGGGAGAAAAGGGAATAGAAAAGCTGAAGGTTAAGAAAATCAGCCCCTGAACCTCGGCCTTCTTGATAGTAACAGGGGAAGAGGTCTCGGCTTATAGGGGAAGCCCTCAGTTTTCTGCTTTATCTCCCTGATGAGGTCCTCCAGCTGCATCTCAAGCTGTTTGCTGTCCTCCCTCCTCCTTACAGTCACGGTGTTCTGCTCCTTCTCGTTCTTGCCCACGACGATGATGTAGGGAACCCACTCCTTCTCGGCCTTCCTTATCTTCTTGTTGAGCCTGTCGTTGGTGTCGTCGACGTCCGCCCTTATCTTGGCACCCTCGAGCTTGCCAGCGACGTAGAGTGCGTAGTCAAGCACGTCCTCGCTCACGGGGATAACGCGAACCTGTATCGGGCTGAGCCAGAGCGGGAACATCGGCTTTACTCCCTGGGCCTGGAGCTTGGCCTGCTTCTCGAGGATTGCATACATAACGCGCTCAATCGCTCCGCTCGGCGAGCAGTGGAGGATAAGGGGGTACTGCTCCTTTCCTTCCTCGTCGTAGTAGGTTATTCCAAAGCGCTCAGCGTTCTCCACATCTATTTGCACCGTGCTTAAAGCTGCGGCCTTGTCGAGGTTGTCGACGAAGTTGAACTCGAACTTGAGGATGAAGTAGAAGAACCTCTGGTCCCACATCTCGATGAGGACTGGCTTTCCGATTATTCTCGTGAGCTCGACGATGAAGTCCCTGTTGGCCTCCCAGAAGTCGCGGGTGAATCTTATGGCCACCTCATAATCGTCCGGTGTAAGCCCAACGCCCTTAAGGACCTCCATGCTGAGCTTGTACTGTTTCTTGAACTCGTCCATCGCCTGCCTGAGGTCTTTGGCCACCGTGTGCATGTCGGGCATCGTGAAGGCCCTGAGGCGCCTCAAACCTGAAAGCTCTCCGCTCTTCTCGCGCCTGAATGAGTAGCGGGTCAGCTCGTACATCCTGAGCGGCAGGTGCCTGTAGCTTATGGTGGCGTCCTTCTTTATGAGGAACTGGCCGAAGCAGGCGGCGAAGCGAAGGAAGAACTTCTTGTCGCCGCTCTTCACCACGTACTGCCTGGCCGGGAAGCGGTTGAGGTACTTCTCGAGAGCAGGGTGCTCGAAGTCGTACATGATCGGCGTTTCGACCTCCATTGCACCGTACTCGACCACCTTCTCGGTTACGTACTGCTCGAGTAGGCCCTTTATCAGCCTGCCCTTGGGGTAGTAGCGGAGGTTTCCGGCGTCGCTTCCCGGTTCATAGTCTACGAGCTCCTGCTCGAGCATCAGCCTGACGTGGGGCGGCTCCTTGTCCGCTATCCTGTTCTTGTGTATCTCGTAGTTGACGAACTTCTTGAGGTTCTCGTGTCCGGTGAAGTCGAACTTATCGGCCTCTATTAGCTCTCCCTCGGGGGTTAGGATGTACCAGTAGCTGACCAGCTCCTTCTCCTCCTTTTCGAGGGCGATGTTGCGCTCCTCCCTGGCGACACCTTCACCGGGAACTATCGTTCTGCTGAGCTCCGCCAATGGATGCCCCTTGCAGCTCAGCCGGAAAGCCTTGTAGTAACCGAAGGGCGCGCGTTTGACTTCGTAGCCCCTCTCCTTTAGCTTCTCCTCGATTTTCTTGAGTATTTCAAGGGCAACGTCCGGCTTCGCCAGCTCACTGCTGAGGTGAGCGAAGGGATACACGAAGATTCTCTCCGCCTTAACCTGCCTTGCAACGTCCTCTATCTCGAAGATCGCCTTCCCAATGACCTCCTCAGAGTTTACCTCATCGACCTTCTCAACGCTTATGAAAACCGCCAGAACCTCGTCGAGCCTGCCCTTTTTCTGCTCCTCGCTTATCGGCTCCGGGTTCTTGAGGGCCCTGTCCTTGACCTCGTACTCGAGGTAGTCGGAGTGTATCAGAAGCATTCTCATCCTCAACCACCACCATAGCCTTAACAGGAATTACTAAAACTTTTCCCTTCCCCCTTATAAACTCTCCCGATAGCCAAAGACTTAAAAAATCCGGGCCTGAAATTCCATGGAGGTGTGGGGCATGGAAGAAAGGAGAGTTCCCAAGGATGGCGAGCTCGTTCTCCCCGGCGATTACCTGGGCGTCATAGAAGAGTATTTTCCGGGGGATGGCGTTAAGGAGGAGAACGGTGAGCTGTATGCAATAAGGGCCGGAAAGGTTAGGATAGACCCACAGAGGATGGAAATAAGCGTTGAACCCGTGACCGACGTTCCACCCCTTCCGCAGGTTGGAGACATAGTGATAGGCAAGATTGTGGAAGTGAGGGGGCAGAGTGCGATAGTCCAGCTCATAAAGATAGAGGGCAGGGAGGACGACAGGGAAATAGCCACCTCGAAGCTCGCTGGAATCCACGTTTCACAGGTGAAAGACGGCTACGTGGAGAACCTCAGCAAGGAGTTCAAGATAGGCGACATCGTGAGGGCCAGAGTCATTGCGAACGAGAAGAGTCCGATTCAGCTCAGCACCAAGGGGCCGGAGCTGGGAGTCATCTACGCCCTCTGCAGCAGGTGCAGAACGCCGCTGATAAGGCGCGGGAATCAGCTCGTCTGCCCCAAGTGCGGAAACGTTGAGACGAGAAAGCTCTCGACACTCTACAGAAAGATGAAGGTGTGAAGATGGCGAGGGCCAAAAAGGTCATCACTATACACGTCCGGGACGACAGGGAGAAAGAGGAGTTCCTGAAGGAGATTCAGCGGTTAAACCTTCCCGCATTCATATACGTCCACGGAAAGCTCAACGACCTGAAGATAAACGTCCAGGGGACCAAAGACGAGATACGGGAGGCAGTACGGAAGATACGGGAGATACACACAAGGGTAAGGGCCAAGCTCTACCCAGACAGGCGCGGTTTTTACCGCTACAACGTGGACGACCTCTTCAGGGAAGCGGGTGCCAGCGTTTCCACGCCGATTCTGCTCAAGACCCTGGAGATGCTCAACGAAACTGCCGAGCTGAGGGAGGGAGAATTGGTAACCTCGATGCCCTGGGAAGAGATCGTGGGACTAGTTGAGAGGCTGGGAGAGGCTCTCGGAGAGATTTCCCTCCAGACCACGAGGCAGATAAGGGAGGTCGTTCTGCCAGTCAGCGTTGCCCTCAGAATCCCCCCTGAGGAGGTAATAGAGCAGCTCGTTAACCTTGGCTTGGCGGAATGGAAGGAGGATAAGTTTAAATACGAACTGATTAAGAACAAGGAGCAGGCGCTGGAGGAACTGCTGAAAGCCTTGGAGGGTGAGGAAAATGAAGATTGAAGTCATAAAGAGGGAGGAAAACCTTCTGGAGTTCTACCTTGAGGGAGAGGATCACACCTTCGCAAACCTGCTGAACGAGGTGCTTCACGAGAACAAGCACGTAACCTTCGCCGGCTACACGATAGAGCACCCGGTTCTCATGGCCAGAAAACCGAAGTTCAGAATAGTCACGGACGGTAAGGTCAGCCCTGAGAAGGCCCTTGAGGAGGCCGCCCAGAAGATATTCGACAGGGCCAGGGTTCTTCTTGACGCGTGGAACGAGGCCATCAAAGGCTAAGCCTGGGTGGTCCCCTTGGAGTACCCCCGCGATTTTGGGGACAGAGGGCTCGCCAAATTTGGCGATTCCCTTCTAAACTTCGTCTTTTCTCTCGCCCTGAGCGAGTATCTCGGAAAGCCGACGGGGGAAAGGGTCCCAAATGCATCTTTGAGCATGGCTCTCGAGTTCTCTGGCTTAAGACACATTGTCCCCCCGAGGACGGACAAACATGGAAAGGGAGACATTGCCGAAGCCCTCTTCGCCTATGCGTGGCTTGAGGGGGCTATAACAATTGAGGAGGCCGCTGGAATAATCAAAGAAAACCTGAACGACGATGTGAGGCACTTCGCGAGAAAGAAGGAAGCAATAGGGAAGGCCCTCGGGGCGGTTTTCAGCACCATAAAAGAGAGATTGGAGCTTTAGAGGCTCGTGAGCAACTCTATTAATCCCTGCTTAGCCGGAACTTTGGCAAACTTCTCAGGATCCTTGACCTTCAGGAGAAGTGGAACGTCTCCGAAAAGCTTCAGCACCTTCCCGAAGGGTATCTTTCCCTCTCCCGGCAAGAGGTGAAGGTCGCCAACGCCATAGGCCAGCGCATCCTCAGGCTCAACCTGCGGGAAGAGCTTTCCGAAGTTATCGTGTATCATGAGGATGACTGTCTTATCGGTTCCGAGCTTCACATCATCGAGGAGTTTGTTAGAGTCGCCTTGGGCGCTCAGGAAGGCGTGGGCGACGTCAAGGGCAAAGCCGACGTTGTCCCTCTGGACATTCTCCACGACGTAGAGGGTGTCCTTAACACTGAAGGTGTTCTCGAGGGCGATGTTGATGCCGAAGGGGGCCACCATGTCCGCGAGCTGCTGTATCGCTTCAATTTCCAGATCCAGTCTGCCCGTCTTGCCGCTTTGCATGACTATGACCTTTGCTCCCAGCTTTATGGCAACGTCGGCGACAGCCCTTGCAACCCTGAAGTGGCGAGTATAGTAAATGTGGTCACGCAGATTCACTGAGGTGGGCATCCTGATTGTATACTCGATTCCAACCCCCCTGAGGGTCGTCTCAATGGTTCTCAGTTTCTTCTCCACCACACTGCCGTTCATTATTAGCCCGAGAGTGTGCGGAAATATAGACACAAAGTCGTAGTTCTTGATTTTCACATCTGCCAACACCGAGGCCAGCGTCTTGTCCTTGGTGACGAAGTGCGGGTAGATTGTCACGCCGATCTCCATGTTACCACCTAAGAAGAATGAACTCCAGACGTATAAAAGCTTACCGAGGGGGCATCTTTAAAAGAGAACTCGAAAAGTATGGGTGGGTGAGAGGATGAGAGAGGATATATGGAAGTACATTGCACTAATTCTAGTTCTCATGCTTGCTGCATCTACTGTGTCAGCGGTGCTTCTCTACATGCAGAGCAACACGATACGCATGACTCCTAAGACGGGAGGAGTGGTTGAAACATCCATCGGCATCAACTGTTCGGCCTCAGAATACGAAAGCCAGCTGAGGGAACTCCAGCAAAAAGTAGAGTTTTTGAAGGGTCAACTTAGGGCAGAAAACAGCCCGGAGGGAAATGAAACAATCGCCATAGTACCCGTCTTTGGACTCGTCGACAGTTATACCGCTCTGAACCTCATTCCCATTCTTAGAGAGCTCTCAAAGAACGACTCAATAGGGGGCGTTCTCCTCTGGATAGAGAGTCCGGGCGGAGAGGTAGGGCCGGTGATGGAGATATACAATGAGGTGACAAAGCTTAACATGATAAAGCCCGTTGTTGCTTACACGGGCGGTTTAGCGGCCTCAGGCGGCTATTATATAGCGGTGGGTGCCGAAAAGATAGTGGCCGCTCCGTTGGCTGAAGTTGGAAGTATAGGCGTTCTCTATGTGCATTACGATCTCGAGAAGAACTACGAGATGAATGGCATAAAGGTCGAGGTCTTCAAGACGGGTCCTCATAAGGACATGGGTGCAGAGTGGAGGGCCCTGACACCAGAGGAGAAGGAGGAGATAATGAGGATGGTTAATACCTACTTCAACGCCTTCCTAAGTGCCGTGGCCACGGGGAGGAACATGAGTGTGGAGAAGGTTAAAAAGTTCGCCACAGGAGAGACATGGTTTGCAGAGAACGTTACGGGGAGCCTCGTCGATGAGACAGGAGACATGGATGGAGCCCTAAGGGTTCTGGAGAAACTGGCAAACCTTACAAACCCAAAGGTTGTTATATTTAACGGAGGACAACCCTCCAGGTTTGAGGTTTATGGAAGCACCGCCCTCTACCTAGATCCCCGGTACGTGAATCCCTACCTGAGGGGGTGAGGGAAGAATGATGTGTGAGGAGAAGCTTGAGGTTTTTGAAAACGGCTTCAGGGACGAAAAGTTTCACGTCGAAATTCGTGCTTATGGAAAGGACGCAAGGAGGCTTCTCCTCGCAATAATCAGGGAGCTCTACATTCCAGACTACGGAGAGGAGTACGTGTACCCCTTCGAATGTGCCAAGGAGTTCTGGAGAATATACATGGAAGGAAGAGACGTTGTAGGGGGTGACTTCAGACCCAGCCCTATAAAGTTCCTGAATCAAAGTGTCAAGAACAGGCTCGCCAAGGCCCTCGATGACATCGACGCACCTGCCGATGTAAAGGAGAACATAGGCCTTGAAGGTGCTGAGATACACAAGTTCAAGAAAGGCTTATTAGCCATTGGGAAGAACTTCATCCTCGACGAGAGGGGGTATCTCTTCGTCTTCAACAAGCCCTCCGTGAGAGATCTGATACTGAAGTACATGGGGATGCTGAATGGAGCTTGAGGCCGCGGTGTGGATAGCCATCTCACTCATAATCCTCTACCTCGTCTGGGAGACGGTTAGTCCCATTCTCTCTCCTATTATAATAGCCATCACAATAGTTTACATCGTATACCCAGTTCATGAGAGATGGTCCAAACGCCTTGGCAACCGGGGCTCAGCGTTTCTCCTAACAGGGATTCTTACTATCCTGACGTTCCTCTTCATCATAGGCTTCGCCCTCTGGATGAACGACATAAAGCACTCCATAACCTACTACCTGAACGCCTTTTTCCAATGGCTTCTGAGTTTTGAGCTTCCTCAGTCAACATACGAGTTGCTCCAAAAGCTTCTGGAGGATTTAGGGAGGAGGGTAGACGAATATGTCCTTGGATACACTTACTCAATCCCCAAGCTTACCCTTCAGGCCGTTGTCATGCTCTTCGTGTTCTACGGAGTTCTTGTGAATGCTAAAGGCATAAAAGAGGAAGTGTATTCCCTTCTGCCGGGAGAAAACAGGGAGCTTGCAATAAAACTTCTTAATAGCGCCGCGAATGCCCTCCACAACCTTCTGCGCGGGTGGCTCACCTTTAGTGTAGTTAAGGGAATATTCATGGCCTTCGCATTCTACTTTTTTGGCCTTGCTAACGCGGGAGGTGCAATAGCCGCGGGAATATTCACGGTTCTACTTGAGCTCCTCCCATTTCTCGGTGGCTGGATAATGTGGCTGGCCGGTGCTGTTTACCTCTTCGAGAGTAGTATGATAGGGAGGGCAATTCTCCTGACTCTCTACGGAATAGCCTTCGTATCACCTGGCCCGGATCTGGTAATGAAGCCAAGACTCGGGGTAGAGAGAAAGGTTGGGGTCAATGCCTTGGTAAGCCTCGTAGGAATTTTCGGTGGATTAATCGCCTTCGGCCTGGTCGGTATCATAATAGGCCCGGTAGCCCTCTCACTCCTAGAAACTCTCCTTGAAGAATGGAAAAGGGCGAAAACTATGAGGAATAGCGCTTGATGAAGGCAGCAATCCGAAGGACGTCGAGGGTCTCCCCTACGTCATGGGTTCTGACAATGTTGGCACCTTTCAAAACGGATATTGCAGTTGCCGAAAGGCTTCCTGGAAGTCTCTCGTCGGGGTTCTTCCTCCCAGTTATGGCCCCTATGAAGGATTTCCTTGAGACCCCTATTAGGATGGGCTTCCCGAGGGACTTGAGGAGGTTCAGATTTGCTATGACCTTTGAATCCCACTCGTACCACGGAGGCCACTCGGGACGGAGAAAACCTATGGCAGGGTCAACGGCGATGTCTTTTAAGCCATGTTTTTCCGCTATCACAAGGCTCTCCTCTAAGAATTTCATGACGGTGTGAACCGGATCACTCAGGTTCTTCACCTCCCCGTGGGCACAGAGAATCACTGGAAGGTCATACTCGGAAGCGACCTTTGCCATCTGGGGGTCGCCCTTAAGGCCCGTTACATCATTAATCACGTCTGCACCGGCCTTGACAACCTCTTCGGCCACTTTTGCACTCGTTGTGTCTACACTGATTGGAACATCGACTGCGTCCCTTATGACTCTAATAGCCCACACCGCCCTTCGGATTTCCTCCTCGAGTGGTATTTGGGTTTCGAGGTACGGGGCGGTTGACTTTGCCCCAACGTCTATGAAGGAAGCCCCCTCCTCGACCATCCTGACGGCCGTCTCCGCGAGCTCCCTCTCGTCCCTTTTAACACTACCCTTGTAGAAGCTCTCGGGTGAGACGTTTATCACTCCCATCACCCTCGGCTCGCTGAGGTCAACTCCGGCAAACTTCATGCTTCCACCTCAAGGCTAACCTTTAGGCCCCACAGTATAAACGTTAGGGTCGATACGACCACGAGTACCCAGTAAAGCTCCCACCATTCTCTAACCCCCATAGAACTCCCGTTTAGAATCAGCAGTCCGGCAGGTATCTCCGGCCTGAGGACGTTCCTTCCGGCCCTTGCCGCCGATATCACGAAATAGAACTCCGCCGTTACTAGAACTATAGCTGGAGCCGTTAAAGAACTTGTCGGCAGAAGGACGGCCATGAGGTACAGAAGCAGTGTTATGAGTTCCGGAAGACTCATCTCATCGGGCTTTTCCATGTTATCACCTTGGTTTGTAATGTTGCTAACACTTAAAAGTTTTGCGAACCGTTAAAAGAGGAAAGGCAAGAGCCCCCTTGGTGGTGCTCATGATAATCCGAACCCCCCGCAGACTTCACCTCGGGCTTATAGACCCCTCCGCAACCCTCGGGAGGAGGTTTGGAAGCCTCGGAGTGGCGATTGAAAACGGATACGAGCTCAAGATAGTTGAGGGTGAGAGGCTGGAGATAAGGGCGGAAGGAGAAGACGCCGAAACCATAGAGAAGACCGTCAAAAGGATGAACCTGAGGTACAACACCGGCGTCAACTTTCTCATCGAGGTCAGGAAAGCCATCCCCAGGCACGTCGGACTGGGCTCGACCACACAGCTGACCCTCGCCACCGCCCTTGGAATAGCAAGGCTGAGGAACCTGAGGGTTGGCATAGAGGAGCTCGCAGAGCACCTCGGAAGGGGCAGGAACAGCGGTGCGGGGATATACGCCTTCAAGCACGGGGGCTTCGTCGTTGACGGAGGGGTGAAGAAGGGGATACCTCCACTCATTTTCAGGGAGGATTTCCCCGAGGAATGGGCTTTTCTGCTGGTTATCCCAGAGCTCAAGCCCGGATTTAACGAGGAGGAGGAAAGACCCCTGATGGAGGAAGTCGTTGGAAGGGCGGATGCAGCAATGGAAATAAGCCACAGAATCCTCCTCGGCCTTCTGCCGGCCCTCAAGGAGAGGGATATAAGGGCCTTCGGAGAGAACCTGAGTGCAATACAAAGGCTCGTCGGCATGCACTTTGAGGCCTATCAGGGAGGAGAGTTCAGGGAGGACGTAAGGACGCTCCTCGAATTTCTGTGCGAGAAGACCTACGGCTGCGGCCAGAGCAGCTGGGGGCCGACCGTCTACGGGCTGATAAGACGGAGTGAGTTTCAGGGCATCAGCGCCGACCTCGTCGACTTCATGAAGGATCATGGCATAGGGGGGACGATCGAGCTCGCGAGGGCAAACAATGGGGGAGCGGAGTTCATAGGTGAGAACGTCTTCCTCGAGAGGCTCATTAAATCCGTGGGTGGTTAGGGTGACCCTTGAGAAGTTCGTTAGGGTGAAGTACCAACGGGATGAAGAGAGAATAGAGAGGCTGAGGGAGATACTGAAGAAGCTTGGAATCGAGTGCGCCCGGACGATTGAAGAGAGGGTCGACCTCCAGTTCGACGCCCTGAGGAACCTCTACGGCTTGCTGAGGGACCCTGAGATCTTCTTGAAGCTCGTCATTGCCAACTCCATAGTTAGCTACCAGCTCACTGCCAAGGGTGAGGATTGGTGGTGGGAGTTCTCGCGCTATTTCTCCGCTAATCCTCCGGAAGGGAGTATCAGGGAGGCGTACTCGCTGTTCCTGCCGAACTCAAGGACGAACAGGCGGCTCGTTGCTTCAAAGCTGAAGAGACTCAAAAGACTTGAACCGTTCCTCCAATCGCTGACCCTCGAAGACCTGAAGACGTATTACTTTGAGAACATGGCCGGCCTGCGGAATGAACTCGCAAGGGTTATGGACTCAAAGAAGAGCGCCAAAACGATAGTCTTCAGCGTCAAGATGTTCGGATACGGAGCTAGAATAGCCTTTTCCGAGTTCGTTCCGTATCCAATGGGAATAGAGATACCAGATGACGTCAGGATAAACGCCTACACAAAGCGCTTTACCAACGAACCGGCGCCGGCCTTCTGGACCAGAATTGCGGAAGAAGTCGGGATTCCACCACTCCACATTGATTCAATCCTCTGGCCTGTCCTCGGTGGTAAGGATGAAGTTATAGCTAGGCTCAAGTCCTACTGTGAGCTGTGGGAGGATGTCTTACTTCTTATCGCCCTCTGAATTTAAACAAAACTTGATTATTACTCCAACTCTCATGGCAAAATTTTTATACTCTACCCTTTAGTTGTAATTGGGTGAAGGTTGCTTCACTACAATGCCCAGGGGGTAAGTGCTATGATGTGGGGATTTCATCTGGAGTTTAAACAGAGCCTTCGAACAAAAAAGCTCTGGGTAATTCTTGGCATCATGATATTGCTCTACATTCCGGTGTTTTACATCATAAAGAGCGTCGGGGGTTCAGAGATAACCGTTGGAGGTGCCATGGCGTTTCTAATACAGTTCGTTACTGGAATGGCAGGCTTTTTCATTGGAATACTCGCCCTTCTAATGGGAGCAACTGCCATAAACAGCGAGGTCGAGAAGGGAACCCTTAGAGTTGCTATGAGTAAGCCGATAAAAAGAATCAGCTACATTGGGGGCAAGTTCCTGGCACATTCCGTCGTGCTCCTCCTTGCACTCCTTCTCTCGACGGTTGTCGGCATAGCAGGAGTGGTGTGGCTTGGAGCTCCCCTGACCAGCGAGCTCATAAGGGACGTTCTCCTGCTCAACATGCTGCTCCTCATTGCAATGATACAGCTGGTGGCCCTTGGTTACATAATATCAACCCTGATAAAGTCATCAGGTTCGGCCCTTGGGATGGCGCTTGTCTTGGCCTTCATCATGTTCCTGATAATGCCCAACGTTGTTGGCTACCTAACCTTCAAGGCCATCTCAGATCATCCGAACATGAGTTACGAGGAACTCCATCAACTAAGGAAAGACTATACCACCAAGTACCTCTTCTATGTGCCGACTTCTCAGGTTAGCGTGATAACGGAGGATGTTAGTTCAACTGACGAGAACCTGGCAAACACCACGTACTATGGATTACCCCATGCCATAAAAAAGAATCCTGTGAATCTCGGAATTTTAATAGGATTAACCGTAGCCTACCTTGGAATTGGGTTCTTTAGATTCCTGAGAATGGACCTGAGGTGATGAAAATGCTCAAGATTGAAAACCTCGTCAAAACGTACAAGGATGTTAAAGCCTTGGACGGTCTCAACCTCGAGGTCAAGCCAGGGCAGATCTATGGGTTCCTCGGACCGAATGGGGCTGGAAAAAGCACCACAATACTGAGCACCCTCGGGCTAATTTTCCCCCAGGAAGGCCGTATTCAACTTTTTGACGTCGAAGTTTTCAAGGACGGGAAGTTCGATGAGGCTAAACTTGTGGAGGTTAAAAAGAGAATAGGATACATGCCGGAGCACGCTACCCTCTGGGACTTCCTAACTCCAGTTCAAACCCTTGACATCATCGCCGACGCGTTTAACATACCAAAGGCTGAGAAGGAGAAGCGCATAAATGAACTCCTCAACCTTGTTGGTCTGAGCGATGATAGGAACCGAAAGGTTGGGAAGTTCTCAAAGGGAATGAGGCAGAGGCTCCTCTTGGCCCAGGCTCTCATCAATGACCCCGAGTTACTTATACTCGATGAGCCCATGACCGGTCTCGACCCAACGGGCATTGCGGAGTTCAAGGAGATCATCAGAGAGCAGAAAAAAGCCGGCAAGACCGTGTTTTTCTCAAGCCACATCCTAGCCCACGTTGAGGAGATATGCGACACCGTAGGAGTTATCGTTAAAGGAAAGCTCCGGGTGGAAGACAATCTTGAGAGCATAAAAAGAGAGTTTTTGCGGAAAGCTGGGTACACGATACTCGTCGAAACAAACGTTCCAGTCGACTGGAGCCCCTCGGGATGGAATGTAACTCCCCTCGGGGAGAAGAGATACAGGATAGCGGCTGAGGAGGACATAAGGGAGGGAGTTCATGACTACGTTGCAAGCCAAGGCGCGAAGATTCTAACAATGCAGGTAAAGGAACCCAGCCTCGAGGAGATATTCCTCAAAATGGTGGAGTGAGGGTTAAACTTTCGCCCTCTCGAACTCCTCCTTTCTTTCCAGCGGCTTTGTCGCATCTATACCCCACTTGGCGGTGAGGCTCTTCCTCGCCGATGGATCCAGCGATGAGCCCCTCGCGTTCGGAATAATCACCAGATCCTTGTCTGCCTGGAAGCGCGTCGCCACAGCCCATTCCACATCGCGGTCATCGTAAATGTTGATGTCCTCGTCGACGACGACAACGTGCTTCAGGCTCGGGTGACCTGCGAAGGCAGCCAGTATTGCATTCTTGCCGTCGCCATCGTGCTGTTTGGTTATGCTGACGACGGCATGGAGCCACATCGAACCCCCTTCCGTCAGGCGAACCCCATGAACCTTGGGAACGACGCGCTTGACGCTCGCATATATCTGGGGCTCCTTCGGAAGACCCATGAGCATGAAGTGCTCGTAGCCACCGGGAAGGAGAGCGTGGAAAACCGGCTCTTCAACATGATGCATCCTCTCAAAGACCACCATGGGCTGCTTTCGGACGTAGTCATACGTGCCCGTTATGTCCACAAATGGCCCTTCGTCAGTGAGCTCTGGGGTGATCTTGGCCTCGAAGACGAACTCACTCTCCACTGGTACGGGAATGCCACCGAGTTGAAAAACCTCGAGGGGGCTCCCAAAGGTTGCCTGCTTCAGCCTCGAAGCTATCTCCAGTTCGCTGATTCCATAGGCTGTGCTCGTCGCCCCTGCAAGGAGAAGGTAAACAGGATTTCCTACGATGATTCTGACGTCAAGTTCCTCCCCCTGTTCGGCTTTTTCCCTCCACATTGAGTAGAGGTGCCTCGGAACGAGCCTTATCGCGGCAGTTTTGTCTCCATTCACCATAATTCTGTGGAAAGACATATTGGCAAAGCCATTTCCATCCTTTGCAATCACCATGGCAGAGGTAAAGTACTGCCCCCCGTCTTTCGGATAGTACTTTGGAACCGGTAGCTCCAGAAGGGAGAAATCCACTGTAGAGTTTCTGAGGAACGGGGCTTCTTCAACCATCTTGTAGGGGGAGGGATTCTCCATGGCATCGGCCATAATTTGAAGAAGATCCTCCTTTTTTACTCCAAGATATCCTGCTATCCTTTCACGAGTACTCCAAATGTTGCCGATTACTTCCCAGCCATCCACGTTTTCGAAGAGAACTGGCCTATCGCGATATTTTAGCAGATATTTAGTTATCTCAAGTTCTTTTTTTACTGGCTCTTTTATAACAACGAGATCATCGAGGGTTTGAAGGATTTCTCTGATCATGTTCCCACCTTAAAACATTGTTCCAAAAGGTCTATAAAGCCTTTTTCCAAACTTTCTGCGATTGGCCATGCCTATGGTTGTCCTGAGGATTCCAGACGGCTCGGCATTGGTACATATAGAAAAAGCTGACCCACAGCTCTATTTTAAAATATACGAGCTTTTGACCTACAAAAAGGACTTTGGAAGATGGGAAAAGCCAGAAAGCCTCTACGACCCCTATGAGAAGACGTTTCCCATTGGTGTCCTTCCCAGGGTCAAGAAATTCCTTAACACTCAGGGTTATCGGGTCAGGATAAAGGATGAGAGAAAGCTGATGGGAATAAAGTTGAACTCCAGCTGGAACGAGAGATACGTCATGAGAAAGTACCAGAAGAAAGCCGTGAAAACCGCACTCAGGAACAAGATGGGTGTTTTGGCCCTGCCCGTTGGGAGTGGGAAAACCATAGTCGGGTTGAGAATCATCCACGAGGTTGATTATCCCTCCTTAATAGTAGTCCACACAAAAGAACTTCTCTACCAGTGGGCGGAGAAAGTCAATGAGACACTCGGAATTGAGCCTGGCATCGTGGGGGACAATAAATGGGAAGAAAGAGGGATAACGGTTGCAATGATACAGACTCTCCTCTCAAGGGGAGCAGATAAACTGCAAAACAACTATGCCCTCCTTATGTTTGACGAGTGCCACAGAACCTCTGCGGCTGAAAAGTTCTACCAACTTGGCCTCTTACTGCCTCAGATATACCGATTTGGACTCTCCGCAACACCATGGAGAAGAGTTAAGGGGGAGGAGATCAAGATAGAAGCTGTTGTTGGACCCATAATTTTTGAAGTCCGGGCAGAAGACCTGATAAATGAAAAGTTTCTTGCAAAGCCGAAGTTTGAGATTATAACCTACGAATCAACTATGCCGTCTTTCAGTGAACGTTATAAGGAACTCTATGAGGAGATGATAATGAACAACGACGAGAGAAATCGAGCCATAGTCAAAAAGGCTGTGGAACTTGCCAAAAAAGGCCACAGAATTCTTATAGATGTGAAAAGAATAGAACATGGTAAAATCCTCAAGGATATGCTCGCCAAGGAAGGGGTAAAAGCAGAGTTCCTCAGTTCGGAGAGTCCAAACAGATGGGAGATACTGGAGGATTTCAAGGAAGGGAAGATTCCCGTCCTCATATCTACCCTCCTAAAGGAAGGAGTTGATATACCAGAGATATCTGCCATAATACTTGCTGGAGGGGGAAAGAGCGATATAATGACTATTCAGACGATAGGGAGAGCCCTACGGCCAAAGGCTGGTATGAAAGCTGTCATAGTTGATGTCCAGGATGACGACCCGCTCCTTTTCACACACTTTATAGAGAGGCAAAAAGCCCTCAAACAGTACTATGGCAGATACTACGACAAAGAAACCGGCTCAAAGCCCAAGAAGAAGGTCTCCAAAAAGGGCAGCTCTTGAAAAGGCTTCCGAATAGCGGTTGAAAATGTCCCTCCTGACTTTTTTTAGTGTCTTCCCATCAACTTCAAACTTCAGGCCTGGATAGGATATCTCCCAAAGGATCAGGGGTTCCGGGGGTGCGGGGGGAATTTTTTTTGAATACTCCCCAGATAGCATGCTCTCAATTTCTCTGGGCTCAAGAAGGCCCAGACCACAGAGACGGAGGGCATTGACAATTCTGCGCACCATCTCCCACAGGAAACTTTTCCCAGTTATTTGAATCACGTAGTACCCACTCCTTTGGAGGAGTTTTATGGAAGTTATTTCTCTTACCGGATCTTTGTCTGGCTCGAGTCTTGCAAAGGCCGAGAAATCGTGCACCCCCTCAAAAATCCTGGAGCATTCCGAAATCTTTGGGATATCAAAGCCCTCGTCCACGAGGTAGTACCGGTATGTCTTGGACTCAGCCCAGAACCGGGGGTGGAAGTCATCCGGGACCTCAGAAACCCCAAGAATCCAGACGTCATTCAGATGATAGTTCAGAACATCCGGCCTGGCCAGGTCGCCTCTCTCGCCGGGGATGAACGACACGACGTTGAAGAAAGCGGAAACTCCCCTGTCTGTCCTGGAGGCACCTTTGAAATCGTTTGTCTCCGGGCTCTCGATGATCCTCAACTTTTCAAGAACCCTTATGAGCTCTCCCTCAACCGTCCTAACGCCCGGTTGTCTCTGAAAACCATAGAATGCCTTTCCGTCGTAGGCTATCCGCATCGCAAGCTTCATGTCCTTGTTTAAGGTGGAGCCTATAAATGTCTTTTCCTGACAGTGTTCCAAATTATTTGACAAATGTAAATAAATTTTTCGAACGTGGATCACTAGAATAAGCGAAAATATGATAAACCCTTATGGGTTTCTGTTATCGGGTGATGGAATGCACGGGATAGAAGACGTTGAGATCATAGCCCACATAACCAACTTCGAGTTAATGTACGAGATGCTTAAAAAGAGTGTAAAAGAGGACTAGATATAGGGGTCTGTGTATAGGGGTCTCAGGAAAATCTCAAAACCTGCTACTGGCATTTCGATTCCCCATTTTTCTAAAACCGCTGGATGCACCTCTCCTATGACGCCGATCGCCTCACCGTTAACGAGTATCTTGCCTGTTCTTCCGGGGATAAAGCTCGGGTGTTCCATTTCTTCAAGCTCATAATCGAAGCCCAGGTGGTGGATGACTGAATCGAGTATTTCCTTAGCATCAGTGAAGGTAACCCTCGGCTGGGCAAGGACAATCGCCAGCTTGCTCTCGCTCACAGTTTTGGTTTCTCTGCTCTCGTCGATAAGAGTAGCTTTCCCAACCTCAAAGAGCCTCTGGGGGTATTCCTCGTGAGTATTCTGACTCAGGAAATCGAGGAGGCTCGGTAAAAGCCAACTTCTCAAAGCGGACCACTTGGGGCTTATCGGATTCTCTATCTCGACAAGTTCGGCAGGGGGGTTGTTGGAGTAGTCCTTTCCGTATTTGAGTTCCATTCTTTCGTACTGGGCTTCCTTGTTTGTCAAGTTGAAAGTCATGACCTCTTGGAGTCCATAGCCGATCATAAGATCCCTCACGGCATTTTCAAAGTCAATGAACTCGTCGCCGCGCCCTTGGACAGTCAACCTTGGCTCCTCTGGCTCAATTTCATTGTAGCCGTAGGCTATGAGAACGTCTTCAAGAATATCCCTCGCGTGCATTATATCGTCGCGGAACGCAGGATAAAGGAGCTTAGCCCTTCCGTCTTCAAGCTCCGCCTCATACATCATCTTTTCGAGGAGCTCCTTGATCTCTTCATCCTTCAAGTGGAGGCCAGCTAGCTTTCTGATGTAGTCCAGCTCAACATCAAAGCTCTTAGGAGTTAAATCTGGCGTTTCAACCTCGAAGTCCGGATAAACTACCTTGACGCTTTTGATTTTTCCCCCGCGTTCCGCAAGAGCGGTAACGACTACGTTCAAAGCTAGCATGATCTTATTCAGGTCCCAGCCGGTGACATCGACGAAGACGTTCCTCGTCTTGGTCGTCACCCTCCCAGTTATCTCGGAGTTTATAACTGGGGGCATTGAGAGAACTTTGCCCTCGCTGTCGACTAAAAGAGGGTAGTAGGGTTTATCTTTGATCAGGGGTCCATACTCCTTGCCTTTCTCGTGCTTCTCTAGGATTTCTTCAAGCGTTAGCTCCTCCTCGAAGCCGAGCGGGACAAACTTCTTGGTTTTCTCTGCCGCACGATAGTAGAGTGGGGGTTTCACCCTGTCAAAGTCAAATATCCCAATCGCTACCTCCCTTCTCCGCCTTCCAAATGTCAGCGCCACCTTCTCCTGAAGGTTGATCATCTGTTTGAGGGCTTCATCGTCAAGTTTTAGTCCTGCAACGATTGCATAAACACCGTAGGGCCTTATCTCTTTCAACTTCTCATCTACGTAAACGGTAACGTCGCTCTTCTCGACCTCATACCTTGGCAGACCTTTCTCTATTCCTAAGGCCCACTTAACTTGTCTCGCTATCCCCTCGGCGCTCCAGAGGTCGGGCCTGTTGGTGTCCTTGGAGTCTGCCTTGAAGTATATTTCACCGTTTTCCTCCCAGACGTCGTCGAGCTCACATTTCGCGTACAGGAAGAGGTCCTCCCACTCCTCAACGGTGAACTCCTTTCCGATGAGCCTCTCAAGGTCGGACTTTGAAACGTCGAACTTCGGCATGACCATCACCTCACCAGACGAGCCTCGCCTCCCTCAGCCAGCGTAGATCGTAGCTGAAGAGGTAGCGGATGTCGTCTATTCCGAGCTTGAACATGGCTAATCTGTCGATTCCTATTCCCCACGCTATCACCGGTGCGTCTATTCCAAGTGCCTTCGTCATTTCCTCTCTGAAGATTCCAGCGCCTCCAAACTCCACCCAGCCGAGTTCGGGGTGGTAGGCGCTCATCTGCACACTCGGCTCCGTGAACGGGTAATAATCGGGCAGGAACTTGACCTTCTTGGCCCCGGCTATCTCAACGGCGAAGCGCTTGAGGATCCCGAGGAGGTGCCTGAAGGTTAAATCCTCACCGACAACGAAGCCGTCCACCTGGTTGAACTCGATGAGGTGAGTCCTATCGAGAACGTCCGGGCGGAAGACGCGCTGGATCGTGAAGTACTTGCCAGGTATCTCGACGCCCTTCGCGAGCTGCCTTGCGTCGAGAGCCGTTCCGTGAGCACGAGGCATCAGGAGCATCGCCCTCTCCGGGGACCAGACGTAGCCCCAGCCGCGCGAGCCAGTAAGGCCGTGTTCGTGTGCCTTCTTGACCCTCTCAACGAGCTCGTCCTCAGGTAAATGGCCGCTCTTCGGGTACTTGAGCTGGTATGTGTCGGTCCACTCCCTCGCCGGGTGGTTCTGGGGCTGGAAGAGCGCGTCGAAGTTCCAGAACTGGGTCTCTATGAGGCTCTCGACGGTCATCTCGATGAAGCCCATCTCTATGAGCCTTCTTCTCAGCTTGTCAAGGAACGCTCTGTAAGGCTGTTTTTTGCCGGGGTAGAGTCTTTTCACGGGTGCCTTGATGTCGAACTTCCTGAACTCCACTTCTCTCCATTTGCCCGACTTGAGGAGTTCTGGTGTTAGGATCGACACCTGCTCCTTCAGCT
>JALTCK010000066.1 GCA_027074805.1 Thermococcus sp.
TAGTTCTTAACCTCCGTTCAGGATTTTTGAACTTTTCGTTCAAAATTTTTGAACCAACCTCACCCTCACCTCGTCCCCGACCTTCAGGCCCAGCCTCTCGGAGGCACTCCCTTGGTTGACGGCTATCTCGAGGTAGTCGTGGCTTCCAGGCAAAGCCAAAAGCTCGCCGCGTTCTACTTGACCGTAGGCCTCATGGTAGGGTATCCTGAGGTTGAGCTCGGGAAGTTCAACGGCTTTGGGCTTCTCGTAGCCCTCAATGTTGAGTATCACGTTCCCGAAGTCGTCGACGTAGATGACCCTGAGCAGCCAGAGGTCTTTCTCCCTTCTAGGCTCTAAATCCTGCTTAATGAGTGAATCGAGGGGAATTTCCTTGGCGAACTCTTCAGGAGACAGACCTTTCTCGATGAGAGCGCCGGCTGGACCGAAGATGTCCCTGCCATGGAAGGTCGAGCTTATCTTCCATCCCGTGAAGCACCTTATTCTCTCGGGATCTATCTCCCAGGCGCGCCTTGGCTTTATGTGTTTCATTGGGAGTGTCGCCAGTCCGTTGTCCGGAACGACGAGCCACTGCTCACCCTCGATAATCACGGCCCTCCGAGATGTTCCAACGCCGGGGTCTATGACGCCAACATGCACTGTCCCAGCAGCTGAGTACTTGACAACCTGTTCCATGACGAAGGAGCCTTCTATGATGGAGTGCCTCGTTACTCCGTGAGTTACGTCAACGAGCATTGCCTTTGGATTTATCCTCAGCATTGTGACCTTCATCTCACCGACGTAGGGACTCCTTAGTCCAAAGTCCGTGGTGAGCGTTATCACTCCAGTCACCTAAAACTTATTAACCGGTTGGACTTTAAAGGGTTTGGAAGATGGAGATGAGGCGCGCGATATTAGCTTTCTCCCTTGCATTGTTGGTCATCGCTTCGGGTTGCCTTTTCAAGCCACCGGCTGAGGTTCACTTCTCAGTGGATAAGACCGTCGTTAATCCTGGAGATACAATTCATCTGATTGTATTAATAAACAACACTGGCAAGGTCGGCTTAACCGGGGCCACCCTCTTGATAAAGAGCGAGGATTTTAAGATTCTCCAGGAGCCGCAGTTCCCACAGGTTCTACCTGTGGGAAAGAGCATTCAACTCGTTTGGATTCTTCAGGCTCCAAGGAAACCGGGGGTATATGATCTTAAAGTCTCTCTTGAGCTTAACGATGAACTGAAAAGAACCTGGACTGGTTTTTACAGTCAGTTTAGGATCACGGTTAGCACTGAAGTGCCAGCCACGTCTCCCATTGATGTGAAGATAGCTTCTCCCAACCTCACCACGGGAGGTTCCATAGCAAAACTTAAGGTTTCCATTCACAATATTGCTGACCTAAACGTTTCAATTGATGAGGTTTCATTGACTCTCCTGCCGGGCATGGAGGTTGTAAATCACACTAAGGTTCCCGTCACGCTGGAGGCTGGAAGAACTGCATCGGTCTACTACTGGATTAGGGCCCCTTATGCCTACAGAGAAGGCTACATCTCGGCCCTTGTTAAATACACCGTGGGGGACTCTAAGAGAAGTTTGGCAAAGAGTACTTTCATAAAGGTTGTATGGCGACCGTGGACGGAAAACGAGAGTGTTCTGAAGGAAGCGTATGGAAACAACTACCAATGGCTCTACAGCCACTTCCTCGTGGATGAATACTGGGCGAAGAAATACAATTCAACTCCCCTCTTTGACTCGGTTGAACTTAGAAAAATCGCCCTTCCGCTGGTGAACTCATCCGATTCTGAGGTTGAGGCAGCTCAGAGGTTATATGAATGGGTCAAAACAAACTATAAAATCGGAGGAAACACAACAACGCTGAATCCCTCTGAACTGCTGAAGAAGAACACTCTAAGCGTTGCAGAAGCTCAAATCCTGTTGACGGGCATGTTAAAGTCTGTGGACATCCCTGCGAGGGTGGTGACGCTCTATAATGGCACGGACTGTACCATAAACCCGATAACTGAATTCTATACCACCGACGGCTGGGATGTTATCGACGTGAGGCAAGGTATCGTGGGGTCGATTGATAAGTTCATAGCCAGCAGGAGGTTCCCGAAGATATATCAGCTAGTGACTGAAAACGGCTATAGGATAGTTGCACAGGATCCTCAGGAGATGTCCGGCCATGAGCATGTCGACGTTACTCCATATTTCCTCATAAATCTCCAAAACAGGCTTCTTAAGCAGGTCTCCCTGAAGGTGAAGCCCGAATTGAGGTCAAAACTCAATTTAATCATGGAAGGACTAGATGAAAACGAGGCACTTTACACACTCTTTCTCTTCTCATCAGCTCCGGACGACGAGTTGAACAGCGTCCTTGAGAAGTATAGCGTTGGCACTATTAAGAAGACGATAAAGCCTATATATGACTTTTACTGGGGAGTACCCTGGAGCTGGAACTTCAGCAGGTATTGGCGGATTTTCATGGAGGGACTGCCATGATAGCTGTGCTTCGCCTTGGTCACAGGCCGGAGAGGGATAAGAGGATAACGACTCATGTGGCCCTAACCGCAAGGGCTTTTGGGGCTGATAGGATCATAATTGGGGCTGAAGAAGACGAACATGTCATGGAAAGCGTTGAAGACGTTGTGAGGCGGTGGGGAGGACCCTTCGAGATAACCTTTGACCCAAACTGGAGGAAGATATTGAAGGAGTGGCACGAGAGGGGTGTTATAGTCCACCTGACAATGTACGGGGTACACATAGACGATGCAATGCCGTCGCTGAAGGCAGAACTGACCGCAGGGAAGGACTTTCTTGTGGTCGTTGGAGCAGAAAAAGTGCCCAGGGAGGTCTACGAGCTGGTTCACTACAACGTGGCTGTTGGAAACCAGCCTCACAGTGAGGTCGCTGCTCTGGCTGTTTTTCTGGACAGGCTTCTCCAGGGGGAGGGTCTCAGAAAGGAGTTCGAGGGAGCAAGGCTTAGAATAGTTCCACAGGAGAGGGGAAAGAAGGTGATCCAGCTCGGTGATGGTGATGCTGAATAAGTACCGTGAGAATGTTAAAAGTTACCTTGAGGCCATTGTAAGGCCCCTTGCTAAAGCTGGTTTGACTCCCAACACGCTAACGATAATCGGCCTGTTGCTCAGCCTCTTGGCAGCCTATCTCTTCTACCTTCGCGAGCCGAGGCTAGCTGCCTTGATACTCCTAATAGGTTCGCTCGTGGATGCCCTTGACGGAGCGTTGGCGAGGCTGACAGGAAAGACCAGCCGCTTTGGCGCTTTTCTTGACTCGACATTCGACAGAATAAGCGACGGCGCGATTCTCTTTGGGATGGCTCTGGGCACGCTTGTTGACTGGAGGATAGCGTTCCTCACCTTCATGGGGGCCTACCTTGTAAGCTATGAGCGTTGTAGGGCAGAGCTTGCCGGTTCCGGGAAACTCACCGTGGGAATAGCTGAGAGGGCAGAGCGTCTGCTGATCCTAATGGCCTTCTCCTTCGCAGGAGTTAAGTACGTTGAATATGGTGTTTACATCGTTGGAGTCCTTGCGTGGATAACAGTCCTCCAGAGGTTTTATGCGGCCTATAAGAGGCTTGAATGAAGAAGGGGGAATGAGGAGAATTTCGCTAAACGAGGTGTTTCCGATGAGGAGCCCTGCCGTTGCTGACCCCTCAATCAATCCCTTTAACTATCTCGAGTACCTCGTCGAGTTTCGATATCACAAAGTCGCAATTGCTCCATGACTCTCTCTTCTGGCCCCTCTGGTCGAGGAGAACACTCATCATTCCGACGTTTTTAGCACCGATGCAGTCTTTGCTGGGATTGTCACCAACGTAGAGGGCCTCTTCAGCCTTCACACCAGCCCTCTCGAGAGCCAGCAAGAAGGGTCTTGGGTGAGGTTTGTAAAAACCGGCATCCTCACTCGTCGTTATGCTGTCGAAGAGGTCGTAGAGGCCGAGAGCCTTAAGGTGGGCCCCAATGTAGTCGTTGTCGGAGTCCGTGATTATTCCAACGTGAAAGCCGAGCTCTTTGAGTGCTTTTATGGTTTCAAAGGCATCGGGGAATAGCTTTCCGTAACGGGCGTGCATCTCCAGGCTTATCTCCCAGAAATCATTTGGAATGGAAAAGCCGTAGCGCTCCGCAACCCGTTTTAAAGCATCGGTGTCCACATCGCGGATTTTCACGTAGGACTTCCCAGCAAGCTCCTTGAACAGCCTCGAGCTCTCCTCTTCGTAGATTTCCCAGACCTCAACGTAGTCCAGGTCCTCCCTGCCGGCCCTTTTGAGCACCTCTTTTATGATGTTCTGGTGGGTTTCGTTCTCACCCTCCTTTGTTATGAGAGTCCCGACGAAGTCGAAGAAGACGGCCTTCATTTCTATCCCCTGACGGGCTACCCTCCCGTCCTTAAAATCCTTTCCTGACGTTATGACAATTAAACACCCTATAAATCTCAAAATATGACAATATGACGGGAAAATTATGGAAATTTTTTTAAGACAAGGGCTCCAAGTGTTACAAATAAAGGAGGTACGAAAATGGAGGCTATACTCCTCGTATGGGGCGTCCGGGACGAGGTCCTAAGGAAATTGCCAGTGGAGGGTTACTGGCTTTACGGGGAATATGATTTCATCGCGAAGGTGGAATTCTCAACCGATGAGGAGATAGAGGAGTTCGAGAGGAAACTCCAGCACCTGATAAAGGGCAACACCTTTAAGTTGACTCCGGTTAGGTTGTCCGCCGTTAAAAAAGAATCTGGGAAAGGAGAGAGTATCTTAATACTTGAGGGGATTAAAGCTTCGGTTTCATGAGCCCTCTACTTTTCAGTTCTTCGTAGGCTCTTCTTAGGGTCTCGCGGATTAGGTATCTCTTGTTGAGTCCGCCGAGCCTGTAGGCGGCCTTTCTTAGGCTCCCTGTCTTCAGGAAGAGTTCGAGGAGATTTCTATCCTCTTCGGGAAGGTTAAGGTGTTTGAGTGCCATCTCGGCTATTTCAGCAGGTATGTTGCCCTCGTAGGCGTAATCCGAGCTCATCACGGGCTTTTCAAAGCGCTCGACGAGCCGAAAAACCACGACGTGGGCTGGGGAATCATCGCTAACGTACCTGTAGTGCTCTTTTAGAGCTCTTATCAGCTCTTCCCTGCCCGAGAAGCCGTCGAGAAATGCGTCTTCATCAGTGATCTCCCCAACCCTTTTACTCTCCACCTTCTCTATCACACCCTTCCCGAGGGCGTAGCCGCCGGAGTGGATGATGATTTCATCGCCAGGATTCAGGTTGGGTCTTTTTCCAAGCCTTACTGTAGCCTTCTTTTTCCCGGTCAGAATGGCATTCATGTATCTTCCGTCGAACTCTAGATGCTTCATCTTTCACCACCGAGGAGCTTGAACCTTATTGCTATGACACCGTAGCGATTCTCCTTCCATTTGGGGTACATTCCATGGAACCTCTTAACGGCCCGTTCGAAGTTGGGCTCGTCAGGGAAGACCTTGGGAATGGGCTCCTCCCGCAGGGCCTGTCTGAATGTCTCATAGGTTTTGACCCCGGTCACAACCGCCGGGACTGACTCGTTGAAGATTATCTTATCCCCGGGTTTGATGTTCTTGAGGTAAGGATACGCCGCCCTGACCTCTATCCTTTTTTTTCCCGACTTGATCTGGTCGAGGTAATCCTCCTTTACCCTGAGCCTGTAAACCTTCATTTTTATCCCTCTATTTACACTCTAACTCAATGGAAACTTTTAAATCCTTTAGCGTCCAGTGTAGATATAGGTGTGAGATCATGAAGCGCGGTGCCCAAGCAGCGATCGAGTATCTCTTTATGCTTGCGGCGGTCTTGGTTCTCGTTCTCTATGCTGCTAGAGTAGTGCTCAATGGTACTAGGGACATGACAAACGAAATTAACAACTACGTCAAGAGCATGCGTGAGAAAATCCTTGAAGGCCTTTGAGGTGGAATCATGGAGTATCTCCCCCTTCTTCTAGGCTTAGTTATGGGGGTCGTTACTTCTTACACTGACATAAAAACCGGTTTCATCGACGACATCCATGTCTTCCCGACCCTAGCCCTCCTTGGAAAGATCCGGGGGTGGGAAGAGGAAGAGTCAGGGAGCATACTGGACAGGATACCGATTCCCGTTGTTGAAGGGGGTGTGTTCTATTACCTCTACAAGGGGATCTCTTCAGGCGACTATTTTCTAGCGCTCTCAGGGTTGTTGGCATTCATCCTCGGCTCTGGAATTGGATGGTTACTCTACTGGATAGGCGCCTGGGCCAGTGGCGATGCCGTAATCCTCGCCGGATTCTCCACACTCATGCCCTATGCCCCGTCATGGGTTGTGGTAGCTCCTCCATACGCTGTGTATTATCCACTCTACTCTCTTACGATTTTTCTGAACAGTATAATTTCGATATTTCCTTTCATATTCCTCTATGCCCTGGGTGTTATACTATTCAGGAAGCAGTTTGAGGAACTTCGGAATATATTCACTGAGGGAGCGAAGCTCACTGCCGAGGTCTCCCTGTGGATAATAGCTGCTCTTGGCTTCAGGTTGATCCTCTATGACTTTACCGGAGTGGCCATAGTGGGAATATGGTCGTGGCTTTTTATGATGGTGGTGATATACGTCCTCGGGAAGTTCAGGAAGGTTGGTGATATAATCGGCCTTGCGGTGCTGGCTTACCTTCTCTACACCGACCCCATGCCGATGGTAAGGGCTTTTCTTAAAGTTTTGGCGATGCTCTACCTCTTCAAGGTGTTCTTCTCCCTCGTCAAGTTCATGAGAACGGGCGTCCTCATGGAGGAGGTGCCCGTCGAGGAGCTCGGGGAGTGGGACATACTCGGGGAGACGGTGTTCGAGAGAGATGGTGAAGTCCTCAGGGACAGGAGCGACCTCTTCACCCGCATGAAGAACGCCGTAACTTCGGCCGATCCATCCCTCCTCAGGCCGGACTACGGGAGGGTAATAGCGTCCCCAACCGCGGAGGGCCTTAAGAGAGAGCAGATAGAGGAGCTCAGGAAACTCGTTGAAGAGGGAAAACTCGAGAACCGCTTTTTGAGGAAGAAGTCCATGCCCTTCGCTCCGGCCCTCTTTCTCGGTTTCCTGATAAGCTACTTCTGGGGGGATATCTTCTGGTGGATTCAGCTCAAACTGGGAGGAATGTGAGAAAACGATTTAAAACGAGGGCATAATCCTAATCCAGCCCTTATACATCCCCTGCGGAGGGATGAAGCAAGCCAGGTCGGGCCAACAGGGGGATGACGAGCTTTTGCTTTGCTGATGAGTGATGAGCACGCCCTTCCCCGACCCCTCAGATCAGGCTGGCAATTATCTCCTTCACTTCCCTGAGGCTCTCAACGTTGTGGTCACCCTCAACACCTTCATGGGGGTTTATCGCTATACTCACGTCAGCTTCCTTGAACATGCTCAGGTCGTTGTAGCCGTCGCCCACCGCAACGGTAAGCTCAGGCTTTAACTCCTCCTTCAGCTCGCGCAGAATGACCCCCTTGCTCTTGAAGTCCACCAGAGGGTTCACCTTCCCAGTAACGACGCCGTCTTCATCAAAGAGCAGCTCGTTGGCGTAGACATAGTCAACGCCGAGCTCTCTAGCTATCCTCCCCGCGAGGCACATCAGGCCGCTCGAGAGAATGGCTATTTTGAAGTCGTTCTCCCTGAGAAACTCGATGAGCTCCTTCGCACCTTCCATGTACTCGACCGAGTTCACCCACTCCAGTATCTCCTCCCTCGTGTGCCCCTTCCAGAGGGATGCATCCAACTCGGCCCACTTCACGTAGTCAATCTTTCCGGAGAAGAAGAGCTCGGCGTACTCCTTCCCCCTCTCCCACGTTCCAAAGCGCTTGTGCAG
>JALTCK010000067.1 GCA_027074805.1 Thermococcus sp.
CTGATGACAGGGGACTCGACATAATCAGAATGGACGGATACATCCGCAGAAATGCCGGGGTCAGTATAGGAGACTACGTGACGGTAGCCAAGGCTGAGGTTCAGGAGGCTAAGAAAGTTGTGTTGGCACCGGCTCAGAAGGGAGTTTTTGTACAGATTCCTGGGGACATGGTTAAGGGGAACCTCCTAGGGAGGCCAGTCGTCAAAGGTGACTTGGTCGTTGCTAGCAACAGGAGTGAGGGCTACTACGGTGGTTCCCCATTCGATGACCTTCTTCGCGGCCTATTCGAGGCCATGCCCCTCGGTTTTGGAGAACTCAAGTTCATGGTGGTGAGTACGGTTCCAAAGGGGATCGTCCAGATAACATACAACACCGAGGTCGAGGTGCTTCCCCAGGCGGTTGAGGTGCGTGAGGAGGCCATTCCTGAGGTCACCTACGAGGACATCGGCGGTTTGAGCGACGCGATTCAGAAGATACGCGAGATGGTCGAGCTCCCGCTCAAGCACCCGGAGCTCTTTGAGAGGCTTGGAATAGAGCCTCCGAAGGGAGTCCTTCTCTACGGCCCGCCCGGAACTGGTAAGACGCTCCTTGCAAAGGCCGTCGCCAACGAAGCGAACGCTCACTTCATAGCTATCAACGGTCCTGAGATAATGAGCAAGTTCTACGGTGAGAGCGAGGAGCGCTTGAGGGAGATCTTCAAGGAAGCTGAGGAGAACGCGCCCAGCATCATCTTCATCGATGAGATTGATGCAATAGCTCCGAAGAGGGAGGAGGTTGTCGGAGAGGTTGAGAAGCGCGTCGTGAGCCAGCTGTTGACACTCATGGATGGTCTTAAGGGTCGTGGGAAGGTTATAGTCATAGCGGCAACAAACAGGCCAGATGCACTCGATCCGGCATTGCGCAGGCCGGGACGCTTCGACAGGGAAATTGAGGTGGGTGTTCCAGATAAGCAGGGGAGAAAGGAAATCCTCCAGATACACACGAGGGGAATGCCGCTGGAGCCCGACTACGACAAGGCAATTGTTATTAAGGTTCTTAAAGAGCTCCTCAAGAGGGGGGCTTTTGACTCTAAGAGGATTGAGAGGCTGATAAAACTTGTGGAGTCTGCGAAAAGCGACGAGGAGGTAAAGGAGGCGCTGAAATCCGACGGGGAGCTCTACCCGGAGATACGGACTAGGCTGATCGACAGGATGCTCGAGGAGATAGCCGATAAGACCCACGGCTTCGTTGGAGCTGATCTGGCGGCCCTCGCGAGGGAAGCGGCGATGGTGGTTCTCAGGAGGCTTATCAACGAGGGCAAGATAAGCCCTGAGCACGAAAGAATTCCTCCTGAAGTTCTCGCGGATCTCAGGGTTAGGAAGTCGGACTTCTACGAGGCCCTCAAGATGGTCGAACCTTCGGCTTTGAGGGAAGTACTCATCGAGATGCCGAACGTCCACTGGGAAGATATAGGTGGCCTGGAGGCGGTAAAGCAGGAGCTAAGGGAAGCTGTGGAGTGGCCCCTCAAGTATCCCAAGGCTTTCCAGAGGCTCGGAATCGAACCTCCGCGCGGGGTTCTCCTCTACGGCCCGCCGGGAACCGGTAAGACGCTCTTAGCCAAGGCTGTGGCGACGGAGAGCGAGGCCAACTTCATCGGAATCCGCGGTCCGGAGGTTCTCTCCAAGTGGGTCGGTGAAAGCGAGAAGAGGATAAGGGAGATATTCCGCAAAGCCAGGCAGGCTGCTCCGACGGTGATATTCATTGACGAGATAGATGCAATCGCCCCGGCGAGGGGAAGTGACATGAGCCGCGTTACGGACAGGCTTATCAACCAGCTCCTCACCGAGATGGACGGGATAGAGAGGAACAGTGGCGTCGTCGTCATAGCGGCAACAAACAGACCTGACATCCTCGATCCGGCGCTGTTGAGGCCCGGGCGCTTCGATAGGCTGATACTGGTTCCAGCGCCGGACGAGAAAGCGAGGCTTGAGATATTCAGGGTGCATACGAGGCGCGTCCCCCTCGCTCCTGACGTTGACCTCAGGGAGCTCGCGAAGAAGACCGAGGGGTACAGCGGCGCGGATATAGAAGCCCTCGTTAGGGAAGCCGCGCTGATAGCGATGCGCAGGATAATGAGGGAGCTTCCGAGGGACCTCGTTGAGGAGGAGAGCGAGGAGTTCCTTGAGAAGCTGAGGGTCTCAAAGGCCGATTTCGAGAGGGCAATGAAGAAAGTCCGGCCGAGTATAACCTCCTACATGGTGGACTACTACCGCAACTTTGAGGAGCAAAGGAAGGGAAGACCTGAGAGGGGTAAGGGAGGTCCTGACTACTTCACCTTCTGATTCCATTTTATCGGAAAAAGTTTTATACGTTGTTGGCTAATGGTCTACACGATTAAACCGCGGGGTGGAGAAGATGGTCAAGATAATGGCATCCAAACTTAGGGACGTGGAGCTGATAACCGACACCGGTGTCAGGCTTGGCTGGGTCTATGACTTTAGCTTCGATGAGGAGACCGGGAATCTGCTTGTAATCGTTGCCGAGCCGGATGAGGATCTCGACACCACAGATTTCGTGACGGATCACGAGGGTCTGCTCCTCATTCCGGTGAGCGCAGTTAAGAGCATCGGTGAAGTGATAATAATCGATTCAACGAAGCTCGCCGTAAAATCCAAGCTCAGAAGGCCGACCCTAGTTAAGAAGAAGGTCGTGGAGGGCTCAACGGAGTTTGCCCCGGCCGAAAAGCCCCCGAGGGAAGGCGGGCTTTAATAGCCCTCAAAGAGTCTCTCGGCAAGAAACCTTGGAAGCCCCGCTTCCACTATCTTTCTCGTGGCCTCTTCCACGTCGTACTCGACCCTATGGAACTCTACGTTGTCGGGCGGTTCTTCTTCCGTGTTTATGATGGCGTAAGCTGCCCTCCAGTCGCCGTCCCTCGGCTGACCAACGCCACCGGGGTTGATTATCCTGCTCTCATCAACGAGCTTGAGCATCGGTACGTGGGTGTGTCCGACTAGAAGGTCATCCTGTTTTATGTATCTGAGAACGGCTCTGAACTCGTCCTCCGGAAGCCAGGGGAATAGATACTCATCTAGGGGGGCTCTCGGTGAGCCGTGTATCAGGAGGTAGCTCCGTCCGGTATCGTCTGTGAAGAACTGCCTTACCGGAAGCCTCCTGAGGAACTCGAGGTTCTCGATGCTCATTACCCGTTGATGCCATCTCACTGCTTCCCTCGCGTAGGGGTTGAAGCCCCAGGCAGCGCCAAAGGCTATAGCGTTGTCGTGGTTCCCACGAACGCAGAGGAGGATTCTCCTCTTCATCTCCCTTCCAACGAACTCGACGACCTCGTTCGGACTGGCACCGTAGCCGACGAGGTCCCCCATGCAGAGGATTGCATCCGCTCTCTTAACTTCCTTCCAGACAGCCTGAAGGGCCTCCCAGTTTGAGTGGATGTCGGAGATGAGGGCTATGAGCATGGTGGTCCCAAAACATGTTTGGCGGGCGCACGTTAAAACACTTATCCCCTAAAAATCGACGAAGAAAAGGGGTTAAAGAGAATGAAGAGGGTCACTCTTCCTTTTGGTTTTTCTTCCACCTGCTCCATCTGTAGAGTGCCGCGAGGGACTTTATTGCCCTCTCAGGCTCCGGATAAGCTGGGATACCTTCCTCATTGAGCATGTCAATGGCTTCCTTGGCCTCTATTCCGCCGACAATAGCAACGACGAGAGGTTTATTTCTTCCACTCTCGTTGTACTCGCGGATGACTATCTTCGCGAGGTCCCTTGGGTCGAGCACTGCGGTCTGGCAGTAGAGCACTGCTATGCTATGCATTTCGGGGTGGGCGAGAGCATCGCGAATCGCGCCCTCGTACCACTCTGCACCGGCCATTCCAGTTAAATCGACGGGATTCTTGTAAGAGCCGAAGGGTGGCATGTGTTTTGAGAAAACCCTGAGCTCATCGAGCTTATCGTAAAGGTGCAGACCGCTTTCCTCCGCTGCGTCGGTGGCCATGACACCTATTCCACCGCCGTTGGTGAGGATGACGAGGTTTTCGCCCTCGGGCTCGGGTAAGTTGCTGAGTGTTCTCGCCCAGTCAAAGGCCTCGCCTATGGTAAGGGCCCTAAGAACGCCGCTCTGCTTGAAGACGGCGTCATATATCTTGTCAGCGCCGGCGAGAGAACCCGTGTGAGAAGCAGCAGCCTTAGCTCCGCGTTCGCTCCTCCCGGCTTTTATTGTGATGATGGGTTTGGTCTTACTGACCTTTCTAGCGGTTTCCATGAACTTTCTTCCATCCTTGACACCCTCCATGTAGATGAGGATGGCCTTGGTGTTCTCGTCCTCTTTGAAGAACTCTAGAAGGTCTGCATCGTCTATGTCGCTCTTGTTTCCTATGCTGACGACAGCAGAGAGGCCAACCTTCTCGAGGATGGTCCATCCCATGAGGGCTATTCCTAAAGCCCCGCTCTGGCTTATAAGTGCTAGGTTGCCCGGCATGACGTCGGTTGGGCCGAAGGTGGCGTTTAACTTGTCAGGGGTGTAAACTACGCCGAAGATGTTGGGACCGAGGATTCTCATTCCATACTTGTGAGCCGTTTCGACGAGCTGTTCTTCCACCTTCTTGCCCTCGGGACCAAGTTCACCGAAACCGGAGGTTATGATAGGGAGAACCTTAACACCTTTCTGTCCACACTCCTCGACGACTTGTGGTACGAACTTAGCGGGAACGACGATGACGGCCATGTCAACTTCATCGGGCACCTCGAGAATGCTTTTGTAGGACTTGAACTTTCTGCCGTTTATCTCTATCTCAACGCCCTTAATGTTGACTGGGTAGATCTTGCCCTCATACCCATATTCGACGAGGTTCTTCATTACTGCGTAGCCTATCTTTCCGGGCTTCTCCGAAGCGCCGATGACGGCAATGCTATTGGGTCTAAAAAGGGCCTGTATGTTGGGGTCAACCATTTTTATCACCTCGGATGACATTTACACTTTTACATCTGTAAAAGCGGTTATAACTTTTCTCTTCTCCTTTCGACGATGGGGAAATCGACGGCCGTTTAAAATAATCAAAAACTTTTTATCCCCTCGGAGTCTATACCCTTGGATGCTCATGAAGAGAGAGCCTTCCATCATTGAAAAGCTCGTTATGAAGTGGTTGGTTGTAGGTTTCGACCTCGTCGTTATAAGCCTGGCAGCTATAACAATGGGCTACGTAATCTACATGATGTTCATCCTCGTTACGGACACGATTCGCAGGTTTGACGTTGAGGAGGTCCTCCATACCATAGTTATGATAATCATCTTCCTTGAGGTACTAGAACTCCTCTCCATGTATTTGAAAGAGCACCATGTTAGCATGCGCAATGTTGTCGAGCTTGGTATTCTGGCAATGGTGAGGAAGGTCATTGTAACGCCCGACTATTCCAAACTCGGCTGGCAGACCCTCGTTGGAATGTCGGTTCTAATGTTTGTGATGGGGTGGATATACGTCCAGGAGAGGCGCAGGAGAACCCAGCACGAGGAATTCTTAATCGAGCATGGGATTGAAACTGGATAACTTTGGCAAAGCCTAAATACCTCCTCCTCTAATCTCTTCTGGGTGGTGAGCGTGGGAGTACAGATAGGTGAACTCGTCCCAAGAAGGGAAATCGAGTTTGAGAACCTCTACGGTAGGAAGGTTGCCATCGATGCATTCAATGCAATGTATCAGTTCCTCTCGACGATAAGACAGCGGGACGGAACTCCGCTTATGGATTCGAAGGGGAGGATCACCTCCCATCTCAGTGGCTTCTTCTACAGGACAATAAATCTCATGGAGGCGGGTATAAAGCCTGCCTATGTCTTTGACGGTAAGCCGCCGGAGTTTAAAAAGAAGGAGATAGAGAAGCGCAGGGAAGCTAGAGAGGAAGCGGAGGAGAAGTGGCAAGAGGCCCTTGAGAAGGGAGACCTGGAGGAAGCCAAGAAGTACGCTATGCGGGCAACGCGCGTCAACGAGATGTTAATAAACGATGCCAAAAAGCTACTTGGACTAATGGGGATACCAGTGGTTCAAGCACCAAGCGAGGGTGAGGCTCAAGCCGCTTACATGGCGGCGAAAAGGAGGGTCTATGCATCTGCAAGCCAGGATTACGACTCTCTGCTCTTTGGTGCTCCTAAACTCGTAAGAAACCTCACCATAACCGGGAGGAGGAAGCTCCCCGGGAAGAATATTTACGTTGAGGTAAGGCCCGAACTTGTCATTCTGGAGGAGGTTCTTAAAGAGCTAGGGATTGAGAGGGAAAAGCTTATAGATCTGGCGATTCTCGTCGGGACGGACTACAATCCGGGTGGAATAAAGGGAATCGGGCCGAAGAAAGCCCTGACCATAGTCAAGCGCATCAAAGACCCTCTCAAAAAGTACCAGAGAGAGAGCGAGGTTGACCTCTACGCGATAAAAGAGTTCTTCCTTAATCCTCCTGTCACGGACGAATACGAGCTCAAATGGCGTGAACCGGACGAGGAGGGCATTTTGGAGTTTCTCTGTGATGAGCATGACTTCAGCGAGGAGCGCGTGAGGAACGGTCTGGAAAGGCTGAAGAAGGCGATAAGCGCGGGAAAACAGAGAACCCTGGAAAGCTGGTTCGGCTGATCATGTTATCGGAACTTTCAGGTTTAATTTTTCCACGAGCTCTTTGTAGCGGTTTCTGACCGTCACTTCGGTGACGCGCGCGACTTCAGCAACCTCTCTCTGGGTTTTCTTTTCCTCTTCGATGAGGCTGGCTATGTAGAGTGCAGCAGCGACTAACCCAGCCGGGCTCTTGCCGCTTGTAAGACCCTTTTCATAGGCCTCGTCGAGGATTTTGACAGCTCTTCTTCTCACCTTCTCGCTCAGTTTGAGTTCGTCTGCGAACTTGTTGACGTAATCAGTTGGTTTAACAAAGAGCTTCTTTGGGGTGAGGTTCAGATTTCTCGCTATGAAGCGGAAGCTCCTACCTATCTCCTTCTTATCAACCCGTGAGACATCGGCTATTTCGTCAAGTGTCCTTGGAATTTTGAGAAGCCTACAGGCGGCATAGACGCACGCAGCTATGACGCTTTCTATCGAGCGCCCTCTTATGAGTCCTTTCCTCACGGCCTCTCTGTAGAGCCTTGCGGCCTCTTCCTCGACATGTCGCGGCAGGCTGAGGTTGCTGGCGAGCCTATCAAGCTCGCTCAAGGCGAAGGCAAGGTTCCTCTCAGCGGCGTCACTCACCCTCAAACGGGACTGCCATTTTCTAAGGCGGTACATCTTCTCGCGCATTAGGCCAGAGAGGTTTCTGTCGATGCCTATATCCGTAGAGAGGCCTTTATCGTGGAGGAGTATGCTCTCGGGGGCTCCAACACGAACCCTCTTCTCTCTCTGGGAGGCGTCAAAGGCCCTCCATTCGGGCCCCATATCGACGACGTTTTCCTCGATTACATACCCGCACACCTTACAAACGACCTCTCCCCTGCCGGGATCGTATATGAACTCAGTTGATCCGCAAACAGGACAGACCCTCTGTTTATTCACTCAAACACCCCCGACGTCCCGGCAATCCTACAACCCCTTTATAAACCTTCTCCCTTCTTTGGGACATACCTGATGAGCCAGGCAAGGTCTTCTTTCTGGAATGTTATCTTCTCGAGAATCCTCACGTCCCACTCGTCATCAACTACGTTCGCGTATATCCAGAGGAAGACGGGATCCTCCTCGCTGCCAACATGGAGGTTTCTGTAGAGTATATCTACGGTTCCATCCCCGTTCTTCTTAACGGAGAGGGGTTTCCAGGTCTCTAGGCTAACCTCACCCTTTTCGCTGAGAACCCTTATTATCT
>JALTCK010000068.1 GCA_027074805.1 Thermococcus sp.
TCATCGTGACGTTCAGCGTGTTTTCCTCCCCGTAGACAACCATCCCAAGGGAGTCGCCGATGAAGATTATGTCCATCCCTGCCCTGTCGGCTATGAGCGCTGAGGGATAATCGTAAGCGGTTATCATCGCGATCTTTTCCTTCCCCTTCATCTCGATTATTTTCCGAGGCGTTATCTCCCTCATTCTCTCACCCCTGGAAGATTAAAGGTTCCCGCCTAATTAACGGTTTCGATAGGGTTATATACCAACGTCGGTAATTACCTACAGGTGGTGACATGGGCAAGGTCAAAACGAGCGTCTACATTGATGAGGAACTCTGGAGGGAGTTTAAAGAGCTGGCCCGGCGTGAGAAGAGTGAGGTCAGCAAGCTTCTTGAAGAGGCACTTATGAATTACCTCATAAACGAAGTTTTGAAGGACATCGATGACTCTGAAGTGCCCCTGTGGTTTGAACCCCTGAAGGTCGAGGGTGAGAGCAGTGAAAAGCTCGTGAGGGAGATGAGGGATGAGAGGGAGGAGCGTTTACTTGGACACTAGTGCCATCTTAAAGAGGTATTTAACCGAGGAGGACAGCGATGTGGTGAAGGGAATATTCAGGGATGCATACAGAGGCGAAGTGAAGTTAGTCTTTAGCTTATGGAACATTGGAGAGGTTATTGGAATACTCGACAAACGGCTAAGAAGGGGTCAAATTAGAAAGGAGGACTTTGACTTCCTGAAGAAAGGCTTTCTGGCGGAGGTAAAGCGGTTCACGAGGTTGGGCGTCTTGGAGGTGGTTCCGGTTCACTCCCTACTGCTGGCCGATGCGTGGGAGCTAATTGAGAGATACCACATTTACCAAGCGGACGCGATTCAGATAGTTTCGGCAAAGTACGCCGGGGTTGAGAGCTTTTACACCGGAGACAAGAGGCTTCACGATACGGCTAGAAAAGAGGGCTTGAACTCTATACTGCTTGGAGGTGACTGAAATGAGGAAGTGGGAGCACTACGAGCACACCGCTGACGTTGGAATCAGGGGCTACGGTGAGAGCCTTGAGGAGGCCTTCGAGGCCGTTGCGCTGGCGCTCTTTGACGTGATGGTTGAGGTGAGAAAGGTCGAGAGCAAAGACTGCCGTGAGGTCGAGGTGGAGGGCGAAGACCTGATGGCGCTCCTCTACAACTTCCTTGAGGAGCTTCTCGTGCTCCACGACATGGAGGGACTGGTCTTTGGAGACGTTGACGTCGAGATAGAGAAAACCGGGGAAGGTTATCGGCTCAGGGCGAAGGCATGCGGCGAGGTTCTCGACTACGAGAAGCACGAGCCGAAGGAGGAGGTTAAGGCCATAACCTACCACGAGATGAAGATAGAGCAGCTTCCAGACGGAAGGTGGATGGCACAGCTGGTGCCGGACATCTGAGGTGGTTCTATGAGCGCGAGGGACAGAATTAAGGAAACCAACCCTGCCTTTTACGAGCGCTATTCAATGCTCGAAGACACGGACGAGTTCTGGGAGTTCATAATCCGGCCCCTGCGGCAGAGCATACGGGTGAACACTCTCAAGGCGCCGCTTAACGTGGTCGTTGAGAGGCTTAAAGAGGAGTTCGAACTTGAGCCGGTAGCATGGGTTCGCGAGGGATTCTTCATCAGCGTTGACAACCTCGCGAAGGTTCCGGAGCACAGTCTCGGCTTAATCTTCGGCCAGGAAGCGAGCTCGATGATTCCGCCGGTTGTTCTTGACCCCAGGCCTGATGAGCTGGTTCTGGACATGGCAGCAGCCCCCGGCTCAAAGACCGGGCAGATTGCTCAGTATATGGCCAACGAGGGGTGCATAATCGCAAATGACCCGAAGCTCAGCAGGGCCAACGTCCTCATAGCGAACCTCAATAAAATGGGCGTCCTCAACGCCCGCGTGACGACGAAGGACGGGGCCTATTTCGGCCGTTTTGAGAATACCTTTGACAGGGTTCTCCTCGACGCCCCGTGCTCTTCCGTTGGGATGATAAGGAAGAGCTGGAAGTTCCTAACGGGCTGGCGCCTGAGGGGGGTCATCAAGTACATGAACATTCAGAAGAGGCTTATCCTGGCCGCCTATCAGGCCCTCAAACCGGGAGGGACGCTGATCTACTCGACCTGCACGATAGACCCCCTTGAGAACGAAGAGGTTGTGGACTATCTCCTCAGAAAGACCGATGCGAGGCTGGAGAGAATAGACCTGCCGGTGAAGACCAGCGAGCCTGTTTTGGAGTGGGAGGGGAAGACCTACTCGTCCGAGCTGAAGAAGGCTTTACGCATACACCCCAATGACAACGATACCGAGGCCTTCTTCATCGCTAAGATACTCAAGCCGGAGGGAGGGGAATGAGCGGGGAGAGCAGGGAAAACACCACTAGCCCGAGGCAAGAGGTTGGAAGGATCAACGACACCGAGCTGGTGAAGAGACTCCTCATTGAGAACTACGGCTACGCTCCCGATTTGGTCTACGAGATACGGGGGAGGTACCACAAGGTCTACGCGTGGAAGCCGTGCTCCCTTGAGGTTAAAGGCCCCGACAGGCAGGGCGTTTATTTCGCCCGAGTGGAGAGCGACGGGATAAGGCTCAGCATAGAGGGGAGCTTTTTGGTCGGCCCGAAGGCGACGAAGAACGTCGTTGAGCTGGACGACGAAAGGGCGAGGCGCTATTTAGCTGGAGAGAGCGTTGAGATCGGGGACAGAGAACTCCACGGCTGGGTGCTAGTCAAGTGGAGAAACTACTTCCTCGGCTCTGCAAAGGCTAAGGCTGGGAAGCTGGTAAACTACGTGCCCGGGGACAGGCGGCTGAGGCTCGACCTGTGAACTTCCCTCTGTGGCTTTTATTCCATGCTCGGGAGTTTACTTGCAGTATCCTTTGCCCATTTAACTCTACAGCAGTATGAAACCCCCAAACTGCCCCCGTATACTTGTTATCTAAGAGAAAGGTTTATCTTTTGTTTTTTCATAGTCATGTCTACCTAACCATGTCTATGCAGTATATTGAAAAACCTGGTCAAGGGTCGTGGTTGGAATGATGGGTTCGAAGGCAACGGCTCTAACAATCCTGCTTGTTCTAATGGGGCTTCTTCTGGCCCCGCTCCTGGGCGCTCCGGGGGTTAAGGCGGAAGACACGAACTGGTGGGCAATAACACCAAAAGTAAGTGGAGGACATTCGAATTATGGATTTTATGGAGTGGCTGTAGCTCCTAATGGTGACATTATAGTGGTTGGATGGACTAATGCTTCTGGTGCTGGAGGTAAAGATGCTTGGGTTCTTCGTTTGGATGAGAATGGTAACGTGAAGTGGCAAAAAACTTATGGTGGAATAAAAAATGATGTGGCTGTTTCAGTGGGCACGCTCTCCAACGGGAATATTGTTGTAGTTGGAGGTACTAAGAGTTTTGGAGCTGGTAGTGCTGATGTGTGGGTTCTATGTTTGGATGAGAATGGTAACGTGAAGTGGCAGAAGACATTTGGAGGTAAGTATTATGACACTGGTGAGGCAGTCGCAATAGATTCAAACGATAACATCATTGTGGTTGCGGAAACAACAAGTTTCGGCCTCGGCAATAGAGAAGGTGGTGATGTTTGGATTCTTCGTTTGGATGCTAATGGTAATGTGAAGTGGCAGAAGACTTATGGTGGCGATAATACTGACTGGGCTTGGTCGATTGAAATTTCACCAAACAGAGACATCCTTTTGGCCGGGTATACTATAAGTTTTGGCTCTGGAGGAAGTGATGCTTGGGTCCTTCGTTTGGATGAGAATGGTAACGTGAAGTGGCAAAAAACTTATGGTGGAATAAAAAATGATGTTGCAAACTCTATTGTGATTGCTCCTAATGGGGACATAATCGTAATTGGAAGTACTCAAAGTTTTGGCTCGGGGGATAGTGATATTTGGGTTCTTCGTTTAGATGGCAATGGAAACATAAAATGGCAGAAAACATATGGTTCGGGGTATAGGGAAGGAGGTTTCAATGGCGGTATTGCTCCGAACGGGGACATTATTGTGGCTGGATCTTACCTCCTTCGTCTCTCTCCAGAGGGGAGTCTCAAATGGGCCACTACTATTGGGTCTCTGGGTTTTAAAATTCTCCCAGATGGCACAATTGTGACTGCCACCTATGGGGTAGGCCGCCTTAATGTTGACACGATACCGAGTTACACTAATACGCCTTGGAAAATGATAGATCTCAATGTTAGTGAGTCTAACGCTCAAGTGAGTGATACGAACGCCCTTGTTAAAACTTCTAATGCTGAAATTCACGAGACTAACGCTGAAGTTCGTGATACTAACGTTGAATTCTCCACGGTTTGGACTTACACTCCCGCTCCGACTAACGTTCTCAATCACGAGGTTACAATTGTAAAGAAGGTGGCATCCTCTAAGGCTCCCGCTCAGACCGTCACAAACAAAACGGCGACTGTAAAGTATAATGCAACAACTACAGTTTACGAGGTTAAGGTTAAAGTTAATGGGGTTGAAAAACCTGGTTACCTCGTTCAGCATAACGTGAGTATTCTGAACGTTCAGGGAAATGCAAGTGTTTTCAGGACGATTTATAACGTGAGTAAAAGCGTCGCGTACAGTGTTGACGACATGATCCTCCCGCCGAACGCTGTGATAATCCAGCGTGAGCCCGTTATTGCTCTCGACATCAAGGATCCAAAGGCTGGGGAGGAGGTTAATCAAACAGTGATCCTCCTGACAAACGTATCCGAGAGCAAGTTCATGCAGGGTGTTAAGATAACCCACGAGGTTCTCACCAGTAGCACTGTAGAGAAGACAGCAAGCAATGAGGGCTCAAAAGGCATCTGCGGACCGGCACTCATGCTCGCGCTTGCGTTGGGCCCGGTAGCTCTGATAGGGGAGAGGAAAAGGCAAAATTGAAAGTTTCTTTTTCGCTTTCCCCTTCAACTTTGGGATGTACACAGGCGATCGCGAGGGTAAAGACTTAACTATGTGGTTCTTCAATTCCAGCTACCCCCATTGTCCCTCGAAACCTTAAAATAATTTTAGGGCGACCTAAAGGAGGGGTGAGAGGATGGTGCCGCTGAAGAGGATAGATAAAATACGCTGGGAGATACCGAAGTACGACAGGCGCATGAGAGTCCCGGGCAGGGTTTACGCTGACGACCAGCTGATAGAGAAGATGAGGAACGACAGGACTCTGGAGCAGGCCGCCAACGTCGCCATGCTCCCGGGCATCTACAAGTACTCGATTGTAATGCCGGACGGCCACCAGGGGTACGGCTTTCCCATCGGCGGAGTGGCCGCCTTTGACGTAAAGGAAGGCGTTATCAGTCCCGGAGGCGTCGGCTATGACATTAACTGCCTTGCTCCCGGCTCAAAAGTTTTAACAGAGCACGGATACTGGGTTAAAGTCGAGGAACTGCCCGAGAAGTTCACGCTTCAAGGGGTGAAGGTCTACAACCTCGACGAGAGGCACAACGACGCTTCAAGGGTTGCCTTTGTCGCGGAGAGGGAAGTTGAAGAGAACGAGATGGCAGTGAGGATAACCACCGAGAGCGGAAGGATCATAGAGGGAAGCGAGGACCACCCGGTTCTTACGCCAGAAGGCTACGTATACCTGAGCAACATCAGGGAAGGCGACTTAGTCATAGTTTACCCCTTCGGAGGAGTGGAGTATGAAGAGAGAAAAGGCGTAATTCTCGACGAGGATGCATTTAAGGAGGAAGACCCCCAGATTCTCAGCTACCTTAACGAGAAAAACCTGATTCCCCTCCGCTGGGAGGACCCAAAGGTTGGAACGATAGTGAGGATCTTAGGCTTTGCCTTCGGAGATGGGCACCTGGGCGAGATGTCCGGAAGGCTAACACTGGCATTCTACGGAAAAGAGGAAACTCTCAGGGAGCTTAAGAAAGACCTTGAAAGGCTCGGAATAAGCGCCAATCTCTATATCCGCGAGAGGGACTACAGCATCGAAACGACCAGCGGCTACTACGAAGGAAAGAGCGTCTCCGCGGAGCTGAGGGTTACACCGAGGAGTTTTGCCCTTCTCCTCGAGAAGCTCGGCATGCCGAGGGGCAAAAAGACGGAGAAAGCCTATCGCGTTCCAGAGTGGATTAGGGAAGCCCCGCTCTGGGTTAAGAGGAACTTCTTAGCAGGACTCTTCGCGGCAGACGGAAGCATAGTCGAGTTCAAGGGCAACACACCGCTGCCAATAAACCTCACCCAGTCGAAGAGCGAGGAACTCGCTGAGAACCTTGTCGAGTTCCTCGGTGATGTCGCAAAGCTCCTCGCAGAGTTCGGCATAAAGACGACCCTTTACGAGGTCAGGTCGAAGAAGGGTGTGACCTACAGACTCTCGATAGTGGGTGAGGAGAGCGTTAGGGCCTTCGTTGAGAGGATAAACTACGAGTACGACCCTGAGAAAAAGGCTAAAGGTCTCATCGCGGCCGCTTATCTCAGGCTCAAGGCGCGCGTTAGGGAGGAGCGCAGGAGAGCCATCGAGAAGGCAAGGGAAATCTACGAGAGAACCGGGAGTTTAAAAGAGGCCCACGAGGCAGTTAAGGACATCGTGAACAGGCGCTTCGTCGAGAGGAGCATCTACGAGGGTTACAGGGAGCCGAGGATTCCAAAGGACTTCCCGACCTTTGAGGAGTTTGCTAAAGAGAGGGGCTATGAAGGTGGCTTCGTCGCGGAGAGGGTAGTGAAGGTGGAGAGGATTAGGCCGAGCTACACCAAATTCTACGATGTCGGCGTTTACCACGAGGCCCACAACTTCATAGCCAACGGCGTCGTCGTCCATAACTGCGGCGTCAGGCTCATAAGGACGAACCTCACCGAAAGGGAGGTAAGGCCAAAGATCAAGGAGCTCGTCGATACGCTCTTCAAGAACGTGCCAAGTGGCCTTGGAAGTAAGGGTAGGGTGAGGCTCCACTGGACACAGCTGGACGACGTCTTAGCGGACGGTGCAAAGTGGGCCGTTGACAACGGCTACGGCTGGAAGGAGGATCTGGAGCACCTCGAAGAGGGTGGAAGGATGGAGGGGGCTAATCCCGGTGCAGTCAGCCAGAAGGCGAAGCAGAGGGGTGCTCCCCAGCTCGGCTCCCTAGGTTCCGGAAACCACTTCCTTGAGGTTCAGGTAGTTGACAAGATCTACGACGAGAATATCGCAAAGGCCTACGGCCTCTTCGAGGGGCAGGTCGTCGTTATGGTTCATACCGGCTCGCGCGGTCTCGGCCACCAGGTTGCGAGCGACTACCTCAGGATAATGGAGAAGGCCAACAGGAAGTACAACGTGCCGTGGCCGGACAGGGAGCTGGTCAGTGTTCCGTTCCAGACGGAGGAAGGGCAGCGCTACTTCTCGGCTATGAAGGCAGCGGCAAACTTCGCCTGGGCCAACAGGCAGATGATAACCCACTGGGTCAGGGAGAGCTTTGAGGAGGTCTTCAAGAGAAAAGCCGAGGACATGGAGATGGCCATCGTTTACGATGTCGCCCACAACATAGCGAAGGTCGAGGAGCACACCGTTGACGGAAGGAAGGTGAAGGTCGTCGTCCACAGGAAGGGAGCGACGAGGGCCTTCCCGGCCGGACACCCCGATGTGCCTAAAGCGTATCGCGACGTCGGACAGCCGGTTTTGATCCCCGGTTCGATGGGAACCGCTAGCTACGTCTTAGCGGGCGCAGAGGGCTCGATGAAAGAGACGTTCGGTTCGACCTGCCACGGTGCCGGAAGGTTGCTCAGCAGGAAGGCCGCAACGAGGCAGTACCGCGGGGACAGGCTCAGGAA
>JALTCK010000069.1 GCA_027074805.1 Thermococcus sp.
CTTCCCGAAGAGGGTAAAGTGACCGGTTTGCCACTCACGGAGGAACCAGCGGGCGGTTTCCTCCAGATCAACCTCTCCGCCCGACTTTATCAGTCCCCTTCTCTCACCAATCTTCCTCAGTATCTCCTCGTTGCTCTCGAACTCCTTTATCCCAAACTTCTCGATTATTGCCTCCTTCCTTGTCTCCAGGATTCTCCCGATGAGCTTCAACGCGGGTTTAACGGGTTCCTCTATCTTGTCTGCTGGAAATCCTCCCTTAATGACGAGTTCATCGAAGTCATCTATTGGAACGACGCCTGGGCTGTCAAGAAGCCATATCCTCTTGCTCAGCCTGATCAGCTGTTTTTTCTTCGTGTAGCCTGGTATCGGAGCCGTTCCAACGGCCTTCTTCCCCTTCAGAGTGTTGATTATCGTGCTCTTGCCGACGTTGGGGTAACCTATTAGAGCAACTTTCACCCTCTCCTTCTCCTCCAAGAGGGGCTTTGCCAGCCTTTTGATTTCTTTTCTCAGTATTCCGGTTCCCTTTCTCTCCCTTGCGCTTATGAATACCACCGGAATTTTGCTCTTCCTCTTATATTCATCAGGCCAATCCTTCGGCACCAAATCCGCCTTATTCATGACTACGAGGAGCGGCTTGCCCTCTTCCTGGACGAGTTTCTCGAGCTTCTTGTTGCGCGTCCCTATGGGGTCTCTGGCGTCAACTACCTCAACCACTAAGTCGGCCTCATCTATTGCCTCCTTTACCACTCGCCACGCTTTCCTCTGTTTCATCTCGAATCACCGTTATCTCGAATATTACGGTCCCTCCGTCCGTGTAGGGTGGTCCCGGGTCGAGACATTGGACGTAGGCTTTGTCTCCCCTGCCAAGGCCTAGTTCACTCGGTTTAATACCCTTTCGGAGAGCAACTATGTAGGGCAGCAGTGAGGCAAATGCGTGGGTGCATACTGCGTCAGTGTTTTCAAGGTCTATCCTGGGTCCCTTTATGGTTATGCAGTCTCCCACGTTGAAGACCGGACATTTACCCCTTACCTCTGTCACTTTTATTTCCAATCTCTCCATGTAATCACCGAAACCTAAATAAGGGTCATAGTTCAAAAAACCTATTCGACATGAAAGGTTGTTTATGATAATGATTGACGGTGGTGCTCAACGTGTCTGAGGATATAGAGGCGAAAATTCGCCGTTTAAGGGAACTTGGTAAAACCGGCACCGAGTCCAAGGCTGCTCCGGCGGCGAAACCCCCAAAGAAAAGGCCTCCAACTAAGCCCAGGCCAGTGGGCAGCATCAGGGGGAGGGAGAGAAGGAAAAGGATTCTTGTCGGTGCTTCAATAATTATCATTATCATTCTGATAGTTTCCATTGGTGCCTACGTTTACATGCAAAACCAGGCCTCAGAGCGCCTGAGCAAGGCCAAGAGGGATAAACTTGCCCAAGTTGCCTACTACTTCAGGGGCAACATTGTTAATCAATCCCAGACCTGCAGTGCGGATCCTATAAAGATCAAAAATGAACTCGTAAGCAGGATCCAGGCGGCAAACTCGATGGAGCAGCTTGACAAGATAGACGTTAAGGCCGCTTACAATATGGCCATCCAAAAGTACAACGCGTGCGTTGAGGAGCAGAAGAGACTGGAATATGAGAGGAAGTTGAACCAAACCAAGCAGGAGAAGATAAGGGAGATAGAGCTTGCATTCCAACCGCTCCTCTCAATGCCTCTTCCAGATGACATTAAAAAGAAGACCGTGGCCACTCTAAACTCTCTTGAGCAACAGGTCATGAATGCGAAGACTGAGGCAGAGGTTAATGCCACAAACCCTGATCCGTATCTCCTGAGCCTCTGGAAGGATTACTACTACTACGTCATCGACACGATACCCGGTCAGGAGGTCGTTCTCGAGAAGGGTGGGTACAAGAGTATAGTGACAAAGGCCCAGGCGAAGTCTATACTCAGCGGCATCTTGGATTACAAGGAGGTAATGAAGTACAGGTTCTATAAGGTTCAGTACGTTGATATAGCCCTCGTCTTGACCCGCGACAGGATAAACGGAGCATTCCTAGCACCTGGAGATAAGGTGGTTATCTTTGCCAGAAACTCAACCAATGCCCCGTTCCGTGAGATCGTCAACCAGGGATACGTTGAGATGGTGCTCCTGCCTGCAAACGCGGGTAAGATCTCCGTCAGCGAATCCCAGACTCAGAGCAGCAGTTCATCATCCTCTTCATCGACCAGCTACCAGGAGAACCACCAGAGCTCTTATAACCTGGGAGGGGGCCAGATGGGCAGCCAGCAGGGAAGTTCCGACACCTATCAGAACAGCCAGACAAACAGCCAGTCGGCTTCCGCCAGTTACTCCTATGCGGTTGATCTCACGGAGATACTCAAGGCTCTAGCTGCAGGAAAGATTCAATCCCCAGACACCGTAAGGCAGCAGCTCGAAGCTTATGGCTGGAAAGTGGTGGATCTGGAGAAGGAATCAGGGATGCTGGTCTTACAGCCTAACACGGAATTCATGATTATCCTCAGGGTACCGTCCATATTCGTACCAGATATACTAACGTATCAGAAATCCCTGTATCTGGCAAAGATCTCCAGCTGAGGTGATGGGTATGAAAAGGATTGCAGCAGCTCTCTTTATTCTTTTTATGGTTACTACGGGTATCTCATTTGCCTCGGCAGAGAGTTACTCTCTTCCTGGAAGTTACAACCCGACTGGGGCTTACACAATCCCCTACAACAACATAGGTATATCAGAAATTGTGACGATTGACCTCAACGTCACTCTTGTAAACACTGGTCAATATCCAAAGTTTGTGATTGTGAATCCTCGATACGATTTTGAGGTCCATCGGCTCGACGGTAGCGAAAACATGACCTCTATAATCTCGGGGGGTCAGATATATCACGTCCCAGGGAATGAGAGCAAAATCGTCTTGAATTACTATGTTGGTTTCTGGATAATGCCGTATGAGACAGTTCTAGTTAGCTTTAGGATAACAAACCAAAACCCGTATATCGTGCAGACAACCGATTATAGCAGTCTCTGTGGAAACGGCAAGATAACACAAGTGAATTATGAGAACGGGGGATTGGTTAGTGGTGTGATTCAAGAGCTTCCGGAGATTTCCCGCATAACTTGTGGTGTCATGTATCCTCAGCTGATAAACTCTCCCAACGTAATGACCATAAAGAGCATGTTTCCTCTCATGGATAGCAGTATTAAGGTGATCAAATACGATGGCATTGTGAGGATGAAGCTCACAAATGTGCCCGGCAACCCCAGTCCTTGCATTTCAGGGGAGTGTGAAGAAGGTGCCTTTGGTGAGAAGGCCAACTTCTGGACGCTCTTTGCCGTAACTGTTCCCCTACTATTTCCCGATGGAAAGATGTATGATTACACCCCACACTACACGATGACTTTCAAAGAGTACATGGAGAGGTACATGAACTTCACCGAGAAAGCCTCTCCCCCTCCAACTACCCAGAATGCTCCGGAGCTTTCGGGAATGTTTCCACTATCAAACAAGCTACTCACTGGCGTCACAGTAACCCCAACATCAGAGTTTAAGCCAAATCCCTCCACGGATTTCCAGGCTGAACTCCCCATCTGGATAATCCTGATGAAGGGAGAAGTGGTGATAACCTATCGCGTGAGCTGGAGGACGGGAGGGTGGTGAAAGGTTGTGTTTGGCGAGAAAGAGGAGAAGAAAAAGAAGGGCCTTTCATGGATAGACGAGATACTCAACGATGAGGATGAGGGACTAGAGGAAATCTTATCGGGGGGGAAGAAGGAGAAGGAGGAGCTACCCTTTGTGAAGAGTGAGAAGGTTGACCTTGAGGATATTCTCAGCACACCTACAACAATTGACGAGGCTGTGAGGGAAAGGCCAACCGGTGCTGACGTTTTGGGGGATATCCTCTCCAGACCAGAACCCGAGAAATCAAGGCCAAGACCCACTCCAAAGCCCCGGCCAACAACATTAAAGTCAATACTTGGTACACCGGTATCCACAAGTGAGGTTGAGTATGAGGGGAAGGTCCAGGTTTTGGACGCCTATGGTAACGTGAGGATACTGAAGGTTAAGGGGGAACCGGTTCCAATCTACGAGGTTAAGATTCCCAAACTCACTCCGGAAGAAGAGGAGGTTCTAAAACGTGTTCGTGAAAAGGCAATAACCGAGATCCAGGTTGATCCTACTTCCATACCCGATCCCGAGGAGCGTAGGCGTGTCTTTATGAACGCCGTCAGGAGGATGATAAAAGAGGCTGCTCCAACGTTCTCCGAGGGGAGGGTGGAGGTACTCACGAGCATCATAGTCCAGGCTATGATAGGGTATGAGAGGCTCGATCCCCTCGTGAGGGACGATAACCTTGAGGAGATAATGGTCATAGGAACTAAGAGGCCCGTTTACGTCTGGCACAGGCGGTTCAACATGTGCAAGACTAATATAGTCTTCCCAACTGACAGGGAGATATTAAATATTATTGAGAGGATAGCGAGGCAGGTTGGAAGGAGGATAGACCAACAGAGCCCGCTGTTGGACGCGCGCCTCCCTGATGGAAGCCGTGTCAATGCAACAATACCCCCAATAAGCCTCGATGGGCCGACGATAACAATTCGTAAGTTTAAGAAAGACCCGCTAACGATAATAGATCTCATAAAGTATGGGACGATGAACACGGACATAGCCGCTTTCCTCTGGATTCTCGTCGACGGTCTCGGTGTAAAACCAGCTAATGTCCTGGTCTCCGGAGGTACTAGTTCGGGCAAAACAACGACTCTGAACTCGCTTAGTCTTTTCATACCTCCCAGTGAGCGCGTGATAACGATTGAGGACACTGCAGAACTTCAACTTTCCGTGGAGCACTGGATAAGGCTTGAAACTAGGCCCCCCAATATCGAGGGTAGGGGAGAGGTGTCTATGGACGATCTCGTCAAGAACACCCTCCGTATGCGTCCCGACAGAATCATCGTCGGTGAGGTCCGTGGGCCCGAGGCGAGAACGATGTTCACTGCCATGAATACGGGTCATGATGGTTGTATGGGGACGATACACGCCAACAGTTCACGTGAGACGATAACCCGTCTTGAAAGCCCCCCCATGAACGTTCCTAGAATCATGATACCAGCCCTTGATATAATCCTCATGCAGGTTCGCTTCCACAGTAGAAAGAAGGGAACTATAAGGCGTATAACAGAGATAGCCGAAGTCGCTGGGATAGAGGGTGACAATGTCCAGCTTAACAAGCTCTACAAGTACGATCCTGCCAAGGACGAACTTATTCCAACGGGAGTTCCAAGCAGAGTTCTCAACACTTTGTCTCATTATACTGGTCTCAGCATAAGGGAGCTCGAGATGGAAAAGGAGAAGAGAAAGATAATACTGGAATGGATGGTCGAGAAGGGCATAAGGAGCATCCAAGAAGTAGGATACTACATCAGGCAGTTCTACATAGACGAAGAAGCCCTGCTTGAGAAGATAGAAGAGGAGAGCAGCCCACAGACCAGGGAGCAATTAGGGACAATAATATGAGGTGATAAAATATGGGGGTCCTCGAAACCTTCTCAAATTTTTTGGAGAGACTGGGCGGTAAGACCATAGAGATTGCTGAGAAACCCCTTACACGCCTGCCTGAGGGAAAAAGCGTATCAGAGAGACTCAGGATGTTGAAGGAGCTTCAGAAAGAGATAGAGGGCGAGAGGGAGGAGGTCCAGAAAGAGAAGGAACTTGAGACAATAATTGAGTGGAGAAAGCAGGAGATAACCCAGCCCTTCTCGGAGAGATTAGCGGAGACAATGCTCCGTTACTTCAGGGGACCGGTCGAAGGCCTTACAAGATCCCTAAAGGGGTTGGATGAAGATCTGTACCGGGCTAGCATTCTGATGCCCAAGGACAGATATGTTGCTCTAATGCTCGCTGTTTCAATATTTAGTGGGACATTCATATTTCTAGTTGCTTATCTCCTCTATCAGCCGATAGACATCTCCCTGCTCGTTGGTCTTCTAGGCGCTATGAGTGGCTTCTTCTACATGAGGTATTATCCGAAGATGGTGTGGAAGAGGCGCGTTGCTGAAGTCGAAAGGGCCCTTCCATACGCTCTTCGTCATATGGCAGCCCTTTTGAGTGCCGGTGTTGGTATAGCGGAGGCTCTGCTTTCGGTCTCAAAGGCTGACTACGGTGTTATCTCCGAGGAGTTTGACCTCGTTGTTAGGGATATGAAGACTGGTTCATCCTTTGAGGATGCCCTCACGAGGTTCGATGAAAAGATGGGCTCAGAGAATGTTTCAAGGGTCGTAAAGCAGATACTTCGTGCCGTTAAATTTGGAGGTAATCTTTCAGACATTCTGTACAAGCTTGCAGAGGATTTTTCCTTCGAGTACAGGATGAAGCTCGTCGAATACGTCCAGAAGGTCAACGGTGTGGCTTTTATTTACATGTTTCTCACAATAGTCATGCCGACGATGTTCACAGTGGGAATACTGGCCGGTTCCGTTATGGCTCAGACACTCATAATGCCCGTTGAGACCCTTGCGTTGGTAATGCTCATGGCCTTCCCTGCCATTTCTCTGATAATAGTTAACATGATTAAGAAGGCGGAGCCGAGGTGAATGGAATGCCGAAGGAAACTTCAAAGCTTGCACTCATACTTGAAAAAATACTACCGTCCAATTGGCTCAAGAGGTACGAGCTCCTTATATACTCCGCCGACATAGACTTCCTGGCCTCAGAATACCTTTTGATCTCGATACTTGTTGGGGTAATCGCGGGCGCAGTGGCTGGAATCTTCAACCTTCTGTATGGACTCGGGGCATTCCTTGGAACCCTGATCGGGATGGCTTACGTCTATCCATACTGGAAGGTAAACAAGCGCATTGAAGACATGGAGAAGAGGTTGCCGGATGCATTCTTCTATCTGGCCAGTTCCCTTCGTGCTGGCATATCCTTCTCAGAAGCCCTTGAGGAACTGACAACGGCGAAGTTTGGGGCGCTGACGAAGGAGTTTAAAAAGACAGTCGCCGAGATAAAGAAGGGTCGTCCAACTAGCGAAGCACTTCTGGCGTTTGCAGTCAGGAACAGGAAGTCTCCCGTTTTGTACAGATCGATGATGATCATTATAGAGGCCCTCGACAGGGGTGCTCCAATGGGTGATGTTCTGGTCTCCGTTGGAAACGATGTGAGGGAGATACTAAGGATCAAGCAAGAGAGAAAAGCCTCTACCGGAATGCAGGTCATGTTTTTCATAATCACAAGCGGTTTTATTGGCCCGCTGATACTCGGCATAGTCACTCAGGTCATGACTGCTATGACAACTGAGGTTGGAAACTTTCCCACTGAAACCATCAGAAGTATACTTCTGGGGTTTGTCGTCCTTCAGGCCATAGTCTCTGGACTTGGGATAGGAGTTATAAGAGAAGGGAAGTACGCGGCAGGCCTGAAATACAGTGCCCTGCTCGTCGTGGCAGGGCTGGCCGTGTTCCAGGGAGCTTCTGCCCTCAACATTTCAATGTGAGGGGGCTTCTTCTTTTTCAATTTCCACTACCTCAATATCAAAGACGAGGGTCTTACCTGCCAGTGGGTGATTGAAGTCGAGTTTTACGGTTTCCTTTCCAACATTGACTATCTTCGCTATCCCAGAGTCAGTCATGACGTAAAGTCCCTCAACGGGCTCGAGCCCGGCCTGTGTGAACTCGGAAACTGGAACCTCTATCACCAGTTCTGGGTTTGGCATTCCATAGGCTTTTTCGGGGGGAATTGTGGCCCTTTTCTTATCCCCAACTTTCATCCCGATGAGAGCCTCATCAAGCCCGGGGATTATTTCGCCAACACCTACGTGAACCCCAAGAGGCCCGTACTCCCTCTCCTCCACGTAGATTTCGTTTTCCTTTGCGATATCCTCATAACTAGTGTCAAAAACTTCTCCATTCTCAAATCTGCCCACGTAGTGGAACTTTACAAAATCTCCAGCTTCAATCTTCATTTCCTTCAACTCCAAAAGTCTTCAAAGGGGCCTTGGCCCAGACCCTTATAACGTTTTTGGTCAGTGATACCCATACGTGTGAACCAGAAGGCGTATAAGGAAATCCCTTCAATCCAGTATTGGTGTTTGTATGGGATACCTTTTGGATATACTCCGGTCTGAGTACGAGAGCCTTGTTGTGAAGGATATATATACATCGAAACTCGGCGATACGGATGTTGAGATACTTGAAGTTTCTGCAGGGGAGAGAAAGTTCATAGCCATGTTCCAGAGTAGGCCCTTGAAAGAGGACATTTACAAGTGGTCCCTGATAATAACCAGCCCAAACAATACGAGAACCCTAAGGGGAATGGATCCAGTAGCGGGTATAAAACTTGCCCTCAAGTCCAGCATAGACGCCATGATGAAGGGCATGGAGGAGTAGCTACTCCTCCGGCAGGATGTAGTAGACGTAGTGGGGGTGGTTGCTTACTTCGTCTATGAAGACGACGGTTCCAGCTTTTGGGGGCTTTAAGTAGTGCACCTCCCCTTTTTTGGTTGTTACTGCTGCAAACGCATCCCCCTTTCTTACACGATTTCCAACATTTGCTATTAGAGTCTTGCTGAAACCCTCAACGGGTAGGAGCATGAGTTCATCCTCCTTCTTTAGGTATATTCTCGTTCTTCCGTCAGGAAGGACTAGAACCATGTCCCGTTCAACCCGTCCGGTTATCTTGTCCACGTAATAGTAGAAGCGATCGTAGATATCTCTCCGAAGGAATTTTGCATTCGCCGGCTTAATGAACTCTGGAAGTTCATCTCCTTCTGCGAGCCATACCTCAATCTTCTCGAGAATGACTAGGCAATCTTGAATGCATTTTCCGTCTTTAATGCACTGTGAGACATCCGTCTCGACGTACAGGTGTGGTATTCTCTCCATGACTTCACCTCCTTTTTCATCTCCGTAAAACTTTTTAAAGGCCTTTTCATTAGTCCTTGTCGATAAGAATGGATAGGAAACAAAGCTTGATCCTTTCGTTCTTAGCAGCTTTGACTATAACGGCCGCCTTGGAAAGTTTTGGAATCTCTAATTCAAGCCCGCCCCAGTCTTCGGCCTTTTCGTACTGGGGACTTTTATTCCTTCTTTTGGCGCTCGTAGGAGGAATTATTATTGTCCTGGTTTTCATGGGCTGGATGGATCCCTTTGACAGGGCTGAGTACAAAACTGGGAGTTGGAAGGACATCATAGTTATTGTTGTGCTCCTTCTCATTGCCCTTGGGGTTATTTATCTGAAGGGGAGGGAAAAGCTTGGGTTCCAAGTAAATGCATCTGGGAGGAATATGACATCAACTGGGGTTCTCCCCCCCTCTGGTCCTTTAGGTAGTTCCGGGAACTTCTCAAACATGACCCAGACTAGGCCTCCCGCCTTTGACCTTGGGCTTTTGGTCTCGGTAGGTATAATAATAGGAATTTTCATTGTGGCTGTTTTCGGCCTCAGGTACTACAAGGAGGCTGCGATTAGACGCAAGAAGGTCGAGCTTAAGAAGCGAGCCCGGAAGTTTGACGAAAGCCTAGATAGTCTGGGGCTGGAAATGTTTGAGGATCCAAAGGATGCCGTCGTTGGGATATACAAGAACGCCGTTCTGTGGCTTGAATACCTTGGCATCCCATATCAGGATAGCTGGACGCACTGGGAGCACGCCGGGCACGTGAGGTACATGCACGACTCCTTCGTGGAACTGACGAGGCTTTTTGAAAAGGCCAAGTATGCACCGGAGAAGATATCTTGGGAGGACGCAAAGAGGGCACTTGAGGTTTATACCATCCTGAGGAGGGGTATAAATGAGGCTGAGTAGATTGGTTGCACTCCTGACATTCTTTGCCTTCCTGCTGATCTTTGCCGAAGGGGCCTATGTCCTGCGCTGGATAACGGTTCTGATATTTGGAGTGATCCTCTCGATAATCCTCTTCGGGTGGGAGCTGGGACTTCCGCCCATCGAGCTAGGCATCTCCTCTTCTAATGAGGAGAAAAGGGACGAGGTGAAAACCCTCAGCGCACTCATTGGGAAAGCAAAGGGTGGGAAGATAGCAAGGAAGATAATCGCAGATATAGTGGCAGAGATATATGCAATGGACTCTGAGGATTATGGAAGGACCTATCAAAGGCTTAGGTCTGAGCCCAACGAACCCATGCGGCTAATAATGGGAGATGGAAACTTTTTGGAAAACCTGGAGAGGGCAATAGAGATCGTGGAGGCTGATCTAAATGAAGGTTGAGGAGGTCTCGGAAAGGGGAAATCTTGTGTTGAAGGAGGTTGGAAAGGCCATAGTTGGAAAAGAAGAAGTCCTTAAGCTGATACTAACGACGATTTTAGCTCACGGACACGTCCTCCTTGAGGACCTTCCAGGGCTTGCAAAGACTCTGATGGCCAAGAGCTTTGCGAAAGCTCTCGGACTGCAGTTCAGGAGAGTTCAGTTCACCCCGGACCTACTTCCTAGCGATATACTAGGCGTTTCAGTTTTCAACCAGAAGACACTCGAGTTTGAGTTCAGGAGGGGGCCGGTCTTCACGAACATCCTTCTTGCCGACGAGGTGAACCGGGCTCCTCCAAAGACGCAGTCTGCGTTGCTTGAGGCAATGCAGGAGAGGCAGGTGACCGTGGAGGGCAAAACTTACGAACTTCCGAGGCCCTTCGTGGTCATAGCAACCCAGAACCCGATAGAGCAAGAAGGCACTTATCCCCTCCCAGAGGCTCAGCTTGACAGGTTCTTGGTGAGGCTAAGGGTGGGTTACCCAAAGAAAGAGGAAGAAATCGAGATACTCAGGAGGAGAATGGAACGAAAACAGGAAGAGGTTGAAATGGGGAGGGTGCTCTCCCCGGAGGAAGTTCTGGAGATGCAGAGGGCCATTGAGAACGTTTACGTCAGCGACGCTGTTCTGGAGTACATAACCGATATTGTCACGGCTACCCGAAACCACAGGAAGGAGATAGAGATAGGGGCTTCTCCTAGGGGGTCTCTAGCACTGCTCAAACTTTCAAGGGCATGGGCGGCCCTTGAGGGGAGGGACTATGTCATTCCCGATGATGTAAAGGCCGTTGCCGTTCCGGCTTTGAGCCACCGCCTCATACTGAAGCGTGAGCTGTGGTACACAAATGTCAGTCAGGACGCGGTTATGGCAAAACTCCTAGAGAGGGTTCCCGTTCCAAAATTTGAGTGAGGGTCGGTCTTGCAGACTCTTGGAACCCAATACCAGCCGTCTCAGTGGGAGGTTGAAGAGGAGCCCAAGAACTACTCACTTACCGAGGAAGCCCAGGAGATTCTCCTTGCCCTCTGGATAGTTCTCCTGCTCGCCTTTCTGATGCTCAGGTGGGAAATGGCTTACATAGCCCTGCCGGTACTCTGGGCCTTCTTCATAGCAGCTTTCTTTTTCAGGCCCTCCCTTGACGTTGAGGTCGAGAGGTTAATTCCTCACAACAGGTTCCTTGAGGGTCAGACTGTGGAGGTCGTTCTCAAAATACGGGCGAGGGAGAGGATAGTTAGCCTCAAGGTGGTCGACGAGCTTCCTCCGGAATTAGAGCTGGTGGAAGGTTTCAACTGGAAGGTGCTTTCACTTAGGCCGGGGGAGGAACGGGAACTACGGTATAAGATCCGGGTACGGAGAGGGATACACGAGTTCAACTGGGTTTATTTGGCTTACAGGGATCCTTTCAGATTCTTCAGGATTGAGAAGCGGATAGAACACTACACCGAGATAGTGGGAGTTCCGAGGATAGAGGACGTTCCCACCCCCTACTCCACAAAGGGCACAAAGGTCACCGTGGGACCACTTCCCTCCCCGCGCGTTGGAGAAGGGGTTGAGTTCCATGCCGTTAGGGAATACCAGCCCGGAGACCCTCTCAAGATAATAAACTGGAAGGCCACCGCGAGAACCGGGCGGGTAATGGCCAACGAGTACGAGAGTGAGAGAAAAGTCGATGTGATATTCATCGTGGATGCATCGATCAAAGGCAAGGTAGTGTTGGACTACACAGTCCGGGCAGCTGCTTCCCTGATGCTTAACGCCATGAACGATGGGACGAGCTTTGGAATGGTGCTTGCGGAAGCCGTCCCTCTCTGGGTGAGAATAGACTATGGAAAGAGACATTTCTTTAAGTGTATAGACTTTCTCAGCACGGCGAGACCGGATAAGAACAACATGATCTCCTACCAGGTCGAGCACTTAATCCGCTCCCGCTTTCCGCCGAGAGCTCAGCTGGTTTACCTCTCCCCGCTGGTAACGGAGGAGAGCAGGGAAGCCCTCAGGATCATGTCGAGCTATGGCTACAATGTCGTCGTGATAAGTCCGAACCCCTACACCGCCGTTGAGCCTCAAAGCCAGGAGGAGGAGCTGGCTCTCAGGCTTCTCAGCCTCCAGAGGAAGGCGACCTTAAAGAAAATGAGAGCCTATGGGATAATCGTTGACTGGGACGTTAGAAAATCCCTGAAGACCGCCATAGCGGAGGTGTTCAAAGCATGAGGATTCCAAAGTTCCTCTCCTCTAGAAACTTCTACTCTGCGATACCACTGATGATATCTTTCATTCTCATGTATCAGGTGGATTCACGCTCGCTCTACCTTATCCCCCTTCTGATTGCGGCCCTTTGGTGGTACTTCTTCGGGGTTTTGTACTTTGTGGGGGCCTCTTTTTTCCTCCTTTACCACAGGGTTGGGGGGCTTATTGGTATATCCGCCGTTGCCTTGGTCTTCCTCGGAGTTGTCACCTCGAGGCTCGACAGGGAGAGGGCTCCACCGAGCGATTATGCGGCAGTTACTGCTGCCATACTGCTATCAATACCCACTTACTACCTGCTCTTACCCCTTTCCAGCATCCTATCGGGCTTTGAAGCTACTCTCCTTGCTGTAGCCCTTTTTGCAAGCCTTTACTTCTTCATAAAGGCAGTGTCTGGGGATTAGATGCTCCAGCTCCCCCACTTCTTCAAAACTTTCCTAGCCCTCTCCAGCCCGAGCTCCACGCACTCCTCTAGGGGCTTTTCTCTGGAGTACCCAGCAAGGAAGCCTCCTGCAAAGGCATCCCCGGCTCCAGTTGGATCGATCACCTTCTCCTTGCCTATTGGAAGCGCGGGAAACTCGAAAAGTTCATCGCCGTTGTAAATGAGAACCCCTCTTTCCCCGCGCGTTACCACAACCAGATCTGCCCCCCACTCATGGAGAGTTCTGGCGGCCTCTTCAATCGACTTGACTCCTGTTATCACGAGGGCTTCCCTCTCGTTGGGGAAGATGACTTCAACGCGAGATACTATCTCCCTCATGAGCTCTTTTTTGCTCCTGTAATCATCCATGTAGGTGGGGTTGAAGTCGAGGCTTATACTCTTTCCCTTGAACCTCTTCAGGGCCTTCAGCTGCTCCTCTGGCGGGATGGGCGCTATATGAAAGATCTTTGCATTCAGGTAATCCTTTGGAATAGGAGTCTCTCCCATGTTCTTCGCAACTCCCATGTCAACTGGTGCATCAACGCTCCCGTCCTCGTGGTAGATCATGTGGATGTGGATGGTTTTGCCAGGAAGAGTTTGAATGCCCCTCACGTCGAGTAGCTTGGCAAGCCTATCGAGCCACTCTTTCGGGAAGTCCTCTCCCACTTTCGTTACCAGCCCTACCCTTGCTCCGGCAAGGGCGGCGGAAGTGGCAACTGCAGCAGCTCCACCTCCAGGAAGGATGAGCTCCTCTTTTCCAGGAAACCTTAAGTGATCTATTGAAACGTGGCCTAGCACTATCAAATCAAGTTCCATGGTGTCTCCCTCCCTTCTCGTTGGGGGCTCTCTTTAAGCGATTTCCGGTCGGAGTAATCAACGTCTCGTTTAGATGGTCATCGAAAAGATTAAAAGAGGGGGGGAGAACTGGTACCCAAAGAAGAAAAGGGGTGGTTGTCATGGAGAGTGTTTTCCAAAACGAGACCATCAGGGAAATCCTCGAGAGGTACAGGCGCATATGGGCGATTGGCCACGCCCAGAGCGTCCTCGGCTGGGACATGGAGGTCAACATGCCGAAGGAAGGAATTCTCGAGCGCTCGGTGGCCCAGGGTGAGCTCTCGGTCCTTTCGCAGGAGTTCCTCCTCAAGCCGGACTTTGTGGAGCTCGTCGAGAAGTCCAAGGGCATCGAAGACCTCAACGAGTACGAGCGCGGCGTCGTCCGCGTCCTCGACCGCTCCATAAGGATAAGCAGGGCCTTTCCACCCGAGTTTCTCCGTGAAATGAGCGAGGTAACGAGTCAGGCAACCAAGGCCTGGGAAGATGCCAAGAGGAGAGACGACTACTCGAAGTTCGAGCCATGGCTCGATAGGATCATAGACCTCGCCAAGAGGGCAGCAGACTACCTCGGCTACGAGAGCGAGCCTTACGATGCCCTGCTCGACCTCTTCGAGGAGGGGCTCAGGACGAAGGATGTCGAGAGGATGTTTGACAAGCTCGAGAAGGAGCTCAAGCCGCTCCTCGAGAGGATAATGGAGGAGGGTAAGGTTCCGCAGAGTCACCCGCTCGAGAAGGAGAAGTACGAGCAGGCCCAGATGGAGCGCGTAAACCGCTGGATCCTTGAGAAGTTTGGCTTCCCGCTTGGAGTTCGCTCCCGCCTGGACGTCTCGGCTCACCCGTTCACCACTGAGTTCGGGATAAGGGACGTCAGGATAACCACGCGCTACGAGGGCTACGACTTCAGGATGACGGTTCTGAGCACCGTTCACGAGTTCGGTCACGCTCTCTACGAGCTCCAGCAGGACGAGAGGTTCATGTTCAGCCCGATTGCCGGAGGAGTAAGCCTCGGAATCCATGAGAGCCAGAGCAGATTCTGGGAGAACATAATCGGAAGGAGCAGGGAGTTCGCGGGACTCCTCTACCCCACGCTTAGGGAGAACCTCCCGTTCATGGGCAACTACACACCTGAAGACGTTTACCTCTACTTCAACATGGTTCGCCCGGACTTCATAAGGACCGAGGCAGATGTCGTCACCTACAACTTCCACATCCTGCTCCGCTTCAAGCTCGAGAGGATGATGCTCAACGAGGGCGTTAGGGCGAAGGATCTACCGGAGCTCTGGAATGAGGAGATGGAGCGTCTCTTGGGCATAAGGCCGAAGACCTACCGCGAGGGAATCCTCCAGGACATCCACTGGGCCCACGGAACGATAGGATACTTCCCGACCTACAGCATCGGAACCCTCCTCTCGGCCCAGCTCTACTACCACATGAAGCGCGACCTCAACGTCGAGGAGCACATAGCGAATGCCGACTTCGGGCCGATAAAGGAATGGCTCCGCGAGAGGATACACCGCTGGGGAAGCATCTATCCACCGAAGGAGCTGCTCAAGAGGGCCATCGGCGAGGAGCTCGATCCGGAGTACTTCATCCGCTGGGTGAAGGAGAGGTATATGTGATTTCACACCTTTCCTATTCTTATTCTGTCCTCGTGCACGCTCATAATCTTCCCTTGAAAGTCGACTTCCTTTAAAAGAACTGCCTTGAGGTTTTTGTAAATGTCTACCCCATCCTTCTGGAGCCTTTAACGACACTGTAGGGGACGTTTTCATTAGCTAAAAACTTCAACGTACTGTTCCTCCTTCGGTATCATGCTGGCATACCTAATCGCTGCGAGTAGATCCTCCTTCGTCAGCTGGGGGTAGTTTCAAGTATTTCTTCGAAGCTCCACCCGTTGGCCAAGAGTTCGAGGATAAAGTAGACTGGAATCCTCGTGCCTCTGACGATGGGTTTTCCTCCCATCTTTTAGGCATTGATCTCAATCCTTTCCATGTCCGTCATGTGTTGTTTTGTTAACCCTCTTAAGGAGATTTTCGGGACAATGGGAATGCTTAGATATGATGCATGCATACAATGCACTGGTGGAAGCATGGTCAAGACGATAACGATTTCGGATGACGTTTACAACGAACTCGTCCGGATTAAGGGTAAAAATCCTTCAGCGAGCTGTTCCGAGAGCTTTTGAGGGAAAGGAAGGTAACGTTGACGCCCTGCGTCACCTCTATGGGATTCTGAGTGAAGAAGAGTATGAAGAGGCGAAACGGAAAGTCAAGGAGATTGAGGAGGAGTTTGAAAAATGGGGACAGTCCTTGACACAAACGTGATAATCGAGATCGCCAGGGGCAACCGCGAAGTCTTTGAAAAAGTTATGGCTTTGGATAACACCTTTTACATGACCTCAATAACCAAATTTGAGATTCCTGTCGGAATGCCTAAGAAAGACGAGCTCGTATGGCTTGAAGCCCTAATCGAGCTTCCATTTGATGGGAAATGTGCCGAGATGGCCGCATATCTACACAAAAAGTTGCAGGGGAGAGGAAACCCAATGTCTATCAGGGATTTGTTCATAGCTTCAACAGTCATTGTCAATGACTTGCCTTTGATAACACTTGACCGTGACTTTGAAGTCCTGAGGGAGTTTGGAGTTGACGTGAATCTCCTGGAGGAACGTTAACGCCATTTTCCGGCCGCAAATCCAAGGAATATGCCGATGATAATTCCGGCAATGAGAATTCCCGCCAACTTCCAAGGAATTCCTGAGTTGGACATCCCGCTGGGGGTTTCTGGCCTGTTCTTCTCCCACCTTCTGCTGTACAGGCTCAGGGCTACCAGCGCGGAGGCATCCCCGTCGAAGCTCATAGATCCCCTGGGACTTGCCAGTTCAAGGGACTTCAGCCCTTCGCGGTTGTTCTTTTCACCCGCGAGATAGAGCCATATCAGTGCTATCGCAGTCGAGTAAACATCGTGGTTCCAGGAGCCGTCCAGGTTCGGGGATTCGATCACAGCGTAGTTTCTTCCGTCGTTGAACTGGAAAATGCTTCTTTCGGTGTATCCAGTTCCGACGAAAAGTACGTAGTTCCTCGGAAGCTCTGAATAGAGCCTCATTCTTCCCTTGAAGAAACCGGACTCGTTGGCTAATAGGGGTTCCTTCGAGCGTATGAGAAACCTGCTTCCTGGGACTGGATTGACGCTTATTTCGACCCTCTTTCCGGTTCCATTCCATGTTTTGACTGTTTCCCAGCCGTTTACGGTGTGAACCATCTCCTTCACGGTGTAGTTTGTAACTCCCTTGAAGCTCAGTCTCAGCATCACGTTTCCGGAGTACTGCGTTTCTTTAAGCAGGGAGCTCATGAAATCGAGCGTTTTCCTTGGGACGGTCATGTTCCCCTCCCTCAGGAAGAGCAGGGGCAGAACCACGCTCTCGTAGGGTGCCCTCATGTCGCGGTAGGCCATCGGAAAGATGAAGCCCGTGAAGAAGTTGTCGGCGTAGGGTTCAACAAGCCTCTCCGGCGTTAGCCTCTCCCTCAGCCACCTCCACTCTTTCGAGACGTTGTAGCCGAGCCGTGAGAGGGCCGCCACAGCGTAGGCCGTCGCGACGAGACTGGGAGACTCGTTTAACCTGTGTAGTCCAGTCTTATCCCAGTAGAGATAAACCTTACTCGTCCAGTGGTTTTCAGTCTCGTTCTTCAGGAGGAACTGGGCCGCTTTCTCTATTTCCTTTGAGTCTGGGCTTTCTCCAGCCTCGAGGAGAGCTAAAATTGCTAAGCCGGTTCCCGCGGCTTTTGAGAGCTCCCAGTAGAACCACCCCGAATCAGGTTCGATGTAGTCATCCGTCACTATCGCCGGAAACGAGCCGTCCTCCCCTTGCTTTGACTCTATCCCCCGGACCAGCACTCGAAACTCACTTGAGTTTCGTAGGTAGCCGCTCCGTGCGAGGGCTATGACCTTCAGGCAGGTGAGGTAAAAGCTCTCATTATCCTCAAAGGTGCTCCAATCGGAGACGCTTTCTGTGTTATCCCAGGGGTAGGAGTGAAGCGCTCTCCTCTGGTACTCTCCAGTATAAGGGTCCTGGATAGCCGAGGAAATTGGCGATAGGAGCAGAAGGATAATGAAGGCAATGAGGAGACATCGTTTCATGGGATCCACGCTCTTGAGTCTGGTCAGGACTTTATAACCCTACTCACCCTGCCCAACCCACGCAACGGGCTCAACCTCTATCGCCACAACACCGTACTTCCTCTCTTTCTCCTCTGAATAAAACCGCCTGTAAACTTTCACGCCCTCCTCGATGTCTTTAACTCCGGGAAGGACGTTCTCCAAACCTTCCTTTTCAAGCATCTCTCTGAAGGATGAGTAAACACGGACGTCCTTGACAACGCATATCAGCTTGTTCTCGAAGACTATCTCGTCCCCCGGCTTTATCCCCTGCCTCTTCTCGTCGTATAACCGGCCTTCGATTTTCTTTTTGCCCTCGGCTATGGCCTTTAGGTACTCCTCCTGCAGACCCATCCTCCACCTCATGGAACCACCTCACACCAGGTAGCGCACTATGCTAGGGCTTATCTTTATGAGCCTCGCCAGGAGTTTGGGCCTCTTCAGGATGGCCTTTGCCGTTTTCAGGTGGTCGTCGAACTCAGCCTGGCTCTCTATGACCTCAATCGCCTCCCTGCTTCCGAGGACTTCGAAGACCCTCTCGATGTCTTCCTGGTTCATCCCGAGGAAAGCCCTCCTGAACTTCAGACCGAAAGATATCTGCTTCTTTATCACCTTGCAGAGCTTCTCGTAATCTCCTAGTCTTCCATTAAGGATGGCCTCGGCCAGCGCGTTGGCGCAGAATGCACCGAAGACTATCCCCCCCGCAGTGGTGGGCTTTATCTGGAGCGCGGCATCACCGAGGAGTGCCACGTTCCCCCTCACCCAGGGTTTCCTCCAGCCGAGTCCGACGCTCCCGGTCTTGAACTCAAGCGCTGAGGTTGGCTTCAGCATCCTGACCCTCAGAAACTTCCGGAAGCTCCTCAAACTCCCGAGGGTCCCAACCCTCGCCACTCTCTCGTTCAGCGGAACCACCCAGGAGAAAAAGACGTCGTTGATGTCCTTGTTGACCCACACTTCGGCGAAATCCGGCCTGAACTCCCCCATGACCTCTAACTCGTAGCCGCTCAAAAACTCCGCCTCGGTCCTTGCCTCGATGGCCTTAGCCACTGTGCTGTTCACCCCGTCTGCGCCAACGTAGTATCCGGCCTCTATCTCGAGCCTCTCTCCAACGTGTTGAACAACGGCCCTTCCATTTTTGAAGCCCTGAAAGGTCGCTCCGAGGTAGTAATCGGCCCCTTTCTCAATCGCCCTCTCTGCCAGCCCTCTCTCGAGGCCCTTCCTGTCGATCACGTAGGCCTGCGCCGAGCTCCGGCTTATCTCGAAGCTCTGGATTCTCGAGTAGAAGACTGCCCCTCGGAGCTCATTTAGAACGGCTTCCTCAGGAAGAGCAAGGCGTTTGTAGTTCTTGGCGCCTATTACCCCCGTACAAGCCTTTCCTCCGAAGGAGCCCTTTCTCTCGATTACTCCTACCCTCATCTCGCCAGCCAGAAGGTTCGCGAGGTAGTTGCCGGCCGGCCCGCCTCCGATTATAAGAACGTCGTACCTCATTCTCACACCCAACCCTGATGGATTTTTAAGGCTAAAAACCTTAACCCTTCTGGTGGTTCTATGAAGGTTCTAGTTACTGGTTTCGAGCCCTTCGGTGGGGAAAAAATAAACCCCTCATGGGAGGCCGTTAAAGCACTTCCCGACGAGATGGCGGGAGCAGAGATAGTGAAGCACTGCCTCCCGGTGACGTTCAGGGGCGTTAGGGAAATCCTCCCGAGGCTCATCGTTAAGGAAAGGCCTGACGTGGTCATTCTGACGGGTCAGGCCGGCGGGAGGCCTAACATTACCATCGAGCGTGTCGCGATAAACGTGATGGACTCGGAGATGGCCGATAACGAGGGGTTTAAGCCAGAAGACGAGCCCCTCTTCGAGGGAGCTCCAGCGGCCTACTTCTCGACGCTCCCCATAAAGGCCATCGTAAGGGCCTTGAGAAACGCGAGAATACCGGCTTCCGTCTCCAACAGCGCCGGAACCTACGTCTGCAACGCGGCCATGTTCACTGCCCTCCACACGATAGGAGTGGCGGGAATGGAAACGAGGGCGGGCTTCATACACGTGCCCTTCAGCCACGAGCAGGCCCTCGACAAACCGCGACCTTCGATGGCTCAGAAGACCATAAACAAGGCCATAGAGGTCGCGGTTAGAACCTCGATAAGGGTCTGAAACCTTTTTAAATCTCTTTTCCTACCCCCTACAAACCCATGAGGGTGAGGCCTATTCTAATCCTCGGAGTCGACATAATAGGCGAGAACCCGAAGAAGTTTGCCGTCGTGAGCTGGCTCAACGGAAAACTGGAGAGAAAGGGTGAGTTCACCTTCTATCGCCTGATCCGCTTCATACAAGCTAAGAGGCCCGACATCGTCGCCATCGACAGCGTTACCGAGCTCGGCGACGACCTCAGGAAGTTTTTGAGGGCCCTTCCTCCAGAGACCAAGCTCGTCCAGGTAACCGGACGACCCGGGGAACAGAGAAGTTTACAGAGCCTGGCAAAGGAGCACGGGATAAGGACGGTTGACCGCTTCGACCCCTACGAGGAGGCCAAGCTTGCCGCACTCCTCGCGAGCAAGGGGGTTGGCTATGAGGTTTTGGCTTTCGAGGACGAGGTCATCGTCAAGGTAACCCGCGGGAGGAGCCACGGGAAGGGCGGCTGGAGCCAGGACCGCTATAGAAAGCGCGTCCACAACCTCGTCCGCGACAAGGTTAGGGAGATAGAGGACAGACTTAGGAGGGCTGATATTCCCTTCGACCTCGAGACCGAGGAGAGGGACTATGGTTTGGCAAGGGGTGAGTTCAGGGTTTACGCGAGCAGGGAAGAGCTGGCAGGCCTGATACGGCCCATGCGTGGAGGGGATGTTGAAATCAGGATTCAGCCCGTTGAGAGGGCTGAACTTGGCTTTGCACCTCTTAAAGGTGAAGAAGCCATCAAAGAAAGGAAGAGCATAATAGTCGGAATCGATCCCGGGATAACCGTCGGCATAGCGGCCATAGACCTGAACGGTAGAATAGTTGCCCTCCATAGCCAGAGGAACATGCCCGTTGGAGAGGTATTCCGATTCGTGAGCGAGATTGGACATCCGGTGATAGTTGCGACCGACGTTTCTCCGGCGCCGGGATTCGTCGAGAAGATAGCGCGCTCCTTCAAAGCCCAGCTCTTCGTTCCAAGGGAGAGCCTTAGGATAGAAGAGAAGAACGAGATTCTCAGAAATCTGGGAATTACAGTTGAGGATGATCACCAGCGTGATGCCTTGGCTGCAGCTTATAAGGCCTACCTAAGGCTCAAGCCGAAGTTGGAGCATATCGATGCAAGGCTCAGGGAGGCCGGTTTGACCAATAAGGCTGATGAAGTGAAGGCCCTCGTTATAGGGGGCTACAACCTAGGTGAAGCCATGCAGAGGGTTTCTGTGAGGGAAAGGAAGAGGGAGAAGACAGAGGGGTCAGCACGGGAGAGCATCGATGTTACTCCGTACATAAGGCGCATCAGGGAGCTTGAGGAGAAGATGGACCTTTTGGAGAGGGAAAATGACGAGCTTAGACGGATAATCCGGGAGCAGAGGAGGACGATAGAGAGGCTCGAGAGAAAAATAGCCGACTATGATGAGGAGGTGAGAAGAAAGCTCCTACGTGAGAGGGAGCTTGAGACCAAAGTAAAACGCATTGAAATACTTGAGAAACAGTTGAGGGAGGCTAAGGCTCTCATAGAGAGGCTGGGCAGGGACTTGGTACAGGTTAAGCGCATGAACGTTGTTGAGATACGCGGTTCGGCAGTCCCGCTTAAGGTCCTGAGGGTTCTCAGCTGGCGTGAACTCGAGAGGATAGAGCGCGAGGTGGGATTGAGGAAAGGAGATGTCATTTTCGTATTAAATCCTGCCGGAGCAGGAAAGGCTATAGCGGAAGAGCTCGTCGGGAGGGGGATAAAGGCATTGATAACTGAGAAACCCCTCCCCGGACCTGTGAGGGAGATCCTACGTGAGGCCCACATTCCCTTCTTTACAAGTGGGGAGTTGGACGTGAAGAGGGTTGATGAGTTCGCGGTTGTGGAGCGTGAGAGGCTCGAGATGGCCATAGAAGAGCTGTTGGAACGGTGGGAAGAGGAGGACAGGGTGAGGGAAGCCGAGAGGCTGCTCAGGCTGGTGGACGAGTACCGCCTCGAGAGGAAAAAGGAACTGATGAAGAAGGCCGAGGAAGAGGGTCGAAAGCTTTAAATGAACTTCTCCTTCTTTCCTTTGATGGTCCACAATAAAGAGGTTTCCACGATAATTTCATCCATAGGCTTGATTTTCTTGGGCTTTCTCACGGCCTTTCACAACCACCGCGCGGATCACCTGGTGAGAACTTCTTGGGCCATGGGACTTCTCCTTTCGCTACTCTTGCTTCATTTAAAGGTTTCTAAGCCTGGGGGGCTTCTGGGAGCACTGCTGTCGCCCCTCTTTGATATAAAAACCGTCGCCATTCTTGCAGTCTTTCTCGCCGTTCATGTAAGTCTTGTGAACGTTCCATTCACGAGCTACGACCTCTTTCATAAGGATTGGACCAACGCGGATATGATAAGTCACTTCCTCGGCGGCATGACAGTCTGGCTGATGATAACCGAGGTTCTTAATGAGCTCTCGAGCGAAGGGTTCATTCCGCGGGAGAGGGTTGTGGTGTACTCCTTCATACTCTTCTACGCCATAGCTCTTGGGTGGGAGGTGGCAGAAAAACTCAGTGAGAGTGAGATAAGCTTCATCCATGAGAGCATCGCCAATAAATCCCGTGACGTCCTCATGGATACCTTGGGGGCCCTTATGGGGCTTTGGATGGTTCGAAAGAAAGGTTACCCTTATTCGCTTAACGATTGAAACCCGTTGAGAGCTTCCCTCAAGTTTTTCATATAGTTGCCCGTTTCTTCAGCACCTTTCTCGGTTATCCTCACTGCCGTTCTGGGTCTGTCAGCTATGACTTTGAAAACTTCAATGTAGCCGGCTTTCTGGAGGGCCTTTAGATGTGAATCAAGGTTTCCGGGGGTTATTTCGAGCACCTTTAGAAGGTCCCTGAAAAGAACCTTTCCCCTGGGGAGGAGGTAAAGCATTATCGCCAGCCTGATGGGATTCCCAAGCACGTGGTTCTTGGCTAGATCCTTCAGTCCCATTATATCACCGCTCAATTGCTCTGAAGGCTGAGTAGAGGTACCATAGGATGCTAATACTGAAGCCTGTCACTATTACAAAGCCGGCCCATAGGATGGCTCCTGCTTTCATGTTCCACACCACTGGTATTGCGAGGGCTGGAAAGGTGAATGCAGGGGTCATCTCGAATTCTTCCCTTCCGGCTGTGGTGAATAACCACTGACTGAAGATGGCAATGCTGATGAAAGTGAGTAACCCTGTGGCAAATCTCGCATCTGGACTTACACCTACGGAGGACATAGAGGGTATTATGAAGAACCCAATTGCACTTCCAAGGACCCAAGCGATGGTTATCAAGATGAATTTTCTCCTTCCAGCTCTTTTTGCTCCCGGGTGGAACGCTACACAGAGTCTCTCAAACCTCTTCCATATTCGTACAGTTAAAGGGATTCCAATAAGTATGGCGCCGCCCCAGTAGACGGCGGACGCACCACCTCTCATGTTCACAATCCCTTCCAGCACGTAGTAAACAGCCATCACGGTGAGCCAGAAGGCGAAATTCATGGCAGAATAAACCTTACCTGCTGCCACGATTTTTCCCTCAACCCTCTCAAGAACCTCTTTGAGTTCCCTTACGTCTTCCATATCTCTCACCTCGGCTTGAATGGGGGGCTTCCCCTATTTATAGCGTGGAGTTTCTCTGAATTTAAGAATGCCTGCTTCGATACGTTGGGCTAAGGTTAAATACATTGGGTTCCAAAATAGTACCGGGTGATTTGGTGGAGATACTTGAAACCGGGATACCTCTACTCGACGAAGCCCTTGGGGGAGGTCTGCTCGAAGACAGCAACTTTCTCATAGTCTACGACACCTACTCCAACGGCTGGACTCTGGCCTTTGAGATAATGAAAAACAGAATATCAGTGGGGGACTTCGGGGTGGTGCTCAACTCGGTCTTTCCTCTAACTCCCCTGAAGATGGAGCTTAGGATGTTGAATTTTGATGTGGAAAAGGAGGGGAGATCTGGAAACCTTGCAATACTGGACATATTCTCCTCGTTTCACAGGTTGAAGTATGATGAGGGGTACGTTTACACGGATCCTACACTGGACTCCGCGACTTTCCTTCCCAAGTACCTCCACCTTTACCGCCGGATTCTGAAGGAGAGAATCCGGGAGAGGAGACCCATAGGAATAGACGTGACCGTGGATTCATTGGCCTTCCTGCTCGGGGAAGAGAACACAATAAAACTCTTCCAGAACCTCATGGCCCTAAAGGAGAAGGCTAAGATGGAGGAGAAGCGGAAGAGGCCAATCAACATCTTCCTCCTTAACAAGGGGAGAGCATCCGACAGACTGGTGGCATGGATAGCGCTTTACTCTCAGTATGTGGTTGAGTTCTGCTCCTCCTCAAAGTCGCTTTGGGAGAGGATGGTCATCAGAAAGTCTCCCCTTCCGGACTTTAAGCCCAGAGAAAAGGGCTACACCTTCACCTTAAAGCGGGGGAGGGTGATCCTCCAGTAGTCAACCTCCAGCCCTGGAACGTCTGAGGGATTCCATGAATTTCTCTATCTCCTCCTTGTTCCCTTCAACGGTTAGTTTCCACCGGGGCATTCCGTGGAAGGGTTCTGCTTTTTCGATTTTGATAATCACCCGAGCTCTCGACTTTTTAAGGATTTCTTCGACTTCTTCTGGTGGTATGGGGGTGATTAGGAGCCTCATTTAGCAGCCACCCTTCGAGCGGAATAATCTGGCGTTGCCAACCCGTTATAGATTCGTTAAGTACAACTTGGCGGTCTTTATAAATTAGTGGTTGGTTCTACTTACTCTATTTGGAATGTTATCCCCTTCTCCATCGCCTTCTTCTCGACTTGGAGGCGGAACTGACAGGCCTTACATATCTCCCCCGTTGTCGGCTGACCGCATATCTTGCATCGGTTCAGCTCGCTAGTGCTTTTTGTGTATGTTCTAGCTATGAGGGGGAAGAGCTTGTCGTAGCTCCTCAGTATCTGGTACTTCGTTCCCGGATGCTTTTCCTCCATCTCGTTTATCCAGTCCCTTATCTCGGCCCTGAAGGCCTCCACCGCGTAGGGACACTCGCTCAGGTCGACTTCAATGTTGTTCAGAACCGCGTAGAGCACTATCTCCCTCTCAGGAATCTCGCGGAGGGGCTTTATCCTCGGGACGAGCTCGGGATGGATTTCCTCGTAGTAGGGGCCGGTTCTTCCCAGTCTGGCTATGTCGCCCCTTAGGATATTCATGATGAACATCTGGACTTCGTCGTCTAAGTTATGGCCAACAGCCAGTTTGTCTGCCGCCACATCTTTTGCCGCGTAGTTGAGAAGCCAGCGCCTCCAAACTCCGCAATAGGAGCAGGCCCCGACGCGCTCCCCCTTCTCGAAGCTCCCCATTATCTCAACGGTCTCGTCGAGTGTGAAGCCGATGTATTCCTTGAAGGAGTAGATTCTATGCTCTATTCCAAGTTTTTTTGCGTTTCTCTTTGCAACTTCAACGCTCGGCGGTCGGTAGCCGGCTATGCCTTCGTCGATTGTTATGGCTATCACCTCAAAGGGAAATCTCTCGCGGAGTTGGGATAACAGATGGAGCAGAACTATGCTATCCTTTCCTCCAGAGACCCCAACGGCTATTCTCTCACCTTTCTCGATGAGGCGGTACCTTTTGACGGTTTCTTTGAACTTTTTCTCCACCATCTTGTTGAAGTGTTTCTTGCAGTAGTATCTTCCGGTGTATCTAGCATGATAGATTGCTGGTCTGCTGCACTTCGAACACTTCATGACCTCACCGCTCAAGGATTGGGGGAGAGATTAAAAAGGTTGAGTGCAGACTTTTTGTTTGGGAAGAACTATGAAGTGGAATATAGTTCCCACTGGAATTAAAGAGCTGGACACCATGTTTGGGGGAGGAGTCCTCGACGACAGCATTGTCTTGATCATCTACGATACCAACTCCTTTGGGTGGGTTCTATCGATCGCAATGTTCAAGTCATTTCTTGACAGGGGAGGGTTTGGCGTCGTCACAAATTACTCCCTGCCCATAGGACTACTTGAGAAGTATGCGGCAATGATGGGGTTTGATGTGGAAGAAAGGGGAAACTCCGGACAACTGGCGATAATAGATGTCTTTGGGGCCTCTCACGACGTGGCACTTGATATTCCCTATGTGTATTCCCCCGGTAGAATAGATTCCAACACCTTCCTTCCAAAGATGGTGGAAGTCTACTATAATATCCTCGAAAAGGCAGGGGGGAGGAAGCCGGTGGGTCTCACTGTTGGCATGGACGGATTTGCCCAGATATTCGATGAGAACACCGCGATGAAGATACTCAGGAGGAACGTTATGATGAAGGAGGCGGCGAGGGTCAGCGAAAGAAGGGAGAGACCGGTAAATATAATGATCGTCAACAGGGACAGGGCCTCAAAGAAGTACATATCCTGGCTCTTTCACTACGCGGAGCATGTTATTGACTTTGAGCCCACCGAAAGGCCCGGCCTCGAGAAGATGATAGTAAGGAAATCCCTGCTCCCGGAGTTTGAGCCATCATTTGCAGAGTTCACATATTCAAAGGGGCGGATAAAGATAAGCCGTGTAAGGGGGCTTATCTAACCCCCCAGATTCATTATCGCAGGCCATATGTTCAGGAGCAGGAGAACGAGCCCTATTCCTATTGTGAAGTACCTCACGGGGTTCACTATTTTCTCTGGGAGGTATGCCTTGAGAACATCGTCCAGCATCCTTCCACCGTCCAGTGGGACGAGCGGGAAGAGGTTCATGAGCCCTATCCCAATGTTCAGAACGTATATCCAGTAGAACGTGAAGAACAGTGGGAGGACTACATTGTCGTAACCGACCTTTGAGACAACGTGTTGAGCCGGGTAAATTCCGATGTATCCCTTCTTAGGATTGTCTGGATACGCACCGAGGGTGAGCCGGAGGGTTACTTCCTTTCCGTTCCTTAGTACCGTTAAGGTCAATGTCTCCTCTGGCTTGGTGCGGTTCATGAAGTTTATGAATTCCTCCATAGTCCTCACGGTCTCTCCGTTCATCTTGATGATCACGTCTCCCTGCTGAAGCACCCCGTATGCAGGACTTCCCTCAACGACCTTGGATACAAGTATGCCTGCGGGCTGAAGGGCGGGTGTTATTGCGAAGTTGAGTATCATAACCGCAATTAAGGCGGTGACAATATTTGCCAGCGAACCTGCCCCGTAGACCCTGAGCCGCTTCCTGAGTTTACTCATCCCCAGCGCCTCTTCGTCCGGTTCAACGAAGGCTCCTGGAATGACTGCCAGTAAAACCAATCCTACCGATTTCAACGGGAGTTTTTCTGCTCTGGCCACGACCCCATGGCTCAGCTCGTGGACTACCATCACAACTATAAGTCCGAATAGGCCGTACCAGAGGGGAATTGTGACACCTGGAATGACGAGTTGAACCCCAGCATTTTCTCCGCCAGTTTTAATGGTGATCATGGCTGTCTTAAAAAGGGCATAGAAGACGTAGGCCATTCCGATAAATCCGAGGGCTATTCCAACGTCGCCGTAGACTCTCCAGAATCTCGGGCCCCTTCTCGCGAGTCCATCTATAAACCCAAGAAGTCTCTTAGTTCGCCACATTGCAATAAAGAAGTCGACCGTGAGGCCCTCTTCCCTCTCCTCCCTCTTGCCGAAGAGTGAGTAGAGGACCGCCCAGAATACTAGGATTCCCGCGATTACTGCTATTATGATGGTGTTCATTTGGGTCACCTAACCGATTTTGGAGTGGGCGGTTTAAAAAGTAATCGGGCTTAGAGTATCCCGAGGAACTTAAGGATGTATATCTTCGTCCTAACATCAAAGAGCGATGTCACTACATCGGTGAAGTTATCCCTCATTGCCGGGTTGAGCCTGAAAGCTCTAAGCATATCCTCTGCACCACTCCTGTCTCCCCCCAAAAGCTTCAGAAGACCTATCTGGAGGAGATGGTAGCTGAGCACCTTTGGGTTATGCCTTATGTCGCCATGCTCCTCTATCATCCTGTACCTCCCGGCCAAATATTTCGCAAAGGAGAACTGGCCGGAATGAATGGAGTAATCAACGAGAGACTCGTCTATCGCCCCAAAAAGGCAGATCCTTGACATTCTCAGCCACATGTCCCAGTCCTCGCATGTTGGGAAGTTCTCCCTGAAGATGCCTGCCCTTTTGAAGCACTCCCGTTTCACCATTATCGTGGAGGTTCCGGTTATGTTGTCCTTCAGAAGATAACTGTAAACGTTCCCCACAGCCTTCGGGTGTTTTATCCCCAGGACCTTCCCCCGCTCAAGGTAGTAGTAGGTGAAAGCTGTGTAGATGAGGCCATAGTTCTTTGGCAACCCCTTAAAGAGCTCAAGCTGTCTTTCGAGCTTGTCCTCCCTCCAGCGATCGTCGTCGTCGAGAAACGCTATGAATTCTCCTCTAGCTTTCAAAACTCCAAGGTTGCGGGCGTTGGATATTCCCTTTCCCCTCTGGGGGATGTACCTTATCCTCCCGTCGCCGAGGGAACGGACGAGCTCCCTCGTGGCTTCACTCCTTGCCCCGTCTATCACAACTATTTCAAAATCGTCGAAGGTCTGGTTTAACACGCTCTCAATAGCCCTTTTGAGAAGGCCACCTCTCTTGTACGTCGGGATTATGACGGAAACTCTCGGTCTCAATTGTCCTCCTCCAGGAGTTTTATCAGGGCCTTTGCTATCTTTAAATCCTCCTTGAACGTTATCTTGAGGTTGAAACAGTTGCAGTTTAGGGTGTGAACTTCAAAGCCGGCCTTCATCGCCAGGAGAATGTCGTGGGGTATAGTATTTAGGTAGTCCTTTTTAACGGCGAGTTCAAGGGTTTTTTTGAGGGCTCTGTAGCGGTAGCCTGTTGGGGCTTCGCCTATAGCGTAACGGGAGCGGTCGTGTATTCTCTTCACCTTTTCACCGTCCAGTTCTATGAGGTTTCCTGTTATTGGGTTCACCGTGGTGATAACGTCTTTTTCGTTGAGCCCTTCGAGTATTTTCTCAAACACCCAAGTTGGGGTGAAGGGCCTCACGGCGTCGTGGACGATAACCTTTTCTTCTCCATTCTCGACCTCTTGGAAACCGTTGAGCAGGGACTCGTTCCGTGTGTTCCCGCCCAGTGTAACCTTGGAGATTTTTGGGTAAGATCTTTTCAATTCCTCAGCGGTCTCAACGAAAGCCGGGTTTGAGACGAGTATGATCGAGCTTATTCCACTAACTCTGGAGATCCTTTCAAGGGTGTGCTCTATTATCATCTTGCCCTCCAGATTGTAGTACTGCTTTGGGATTCCCAGGCCGGCTCGCTTTCCAATACCCCCGGCGAGAAGAATTAACGTTGTCATTCTTTCCCCTCCTTGATTAATCGCCTGTAAACCCTCTCCGAGGATTCATTATCGTCCCCAACCTCGTAGA
>JALTCK010000070.1 GCA_027074805.1 Thermococcus sp.
AAATCCCGGCCGGTCCACCATCCCTGGGTTGGGCCCGTGGTCTAGACTGGTTATGACGCCACCCTGACAAGGTGGAGGTCCGGGGTTCGAATCCCCGCGGGCCCACCATTGAAACTTTGCTTGTGCAAAGTTTCATCAAAAGGTTCTGACCTTTTAAAAAAGAGGTTTTCAAAAATCGTGCACTTTAAGATTGCCAGTTGGATTAGGGTTTTCATTAAAAATCTTGTAGTTTAATGGGTTTTACTCTTCAAGCAGCGTCCAAAGGACGCCAATAACAAGGTTGAAACTGTTTAATGGGTTGTTTGGAGAGTAACCCTCTTAAAGTTGCCCTTGATTAGTGGACGGTTAATCCCTGCTCATTCTAATGGGAAGGGCACTGTTTTGGACGAGGAATCCAACTAAATTCTTCACACTCCTTCAGAAAGCACATTTTGATCAACCTTTGCAATGCAAAGGTTGTTTGATGAAAGTTTTCGCAAGAAAAGTTTCTTGGTGAAGCTTTTTCCAAAAGTTTTCCATGCTCTCAAACCCCTTGGAGTGACTACTCCGCAGCTCTTCCGGTGGTATTAAAAAGTCCATAACCTTTCATCTTGGGGTGGTGAGCATGAAGATCCACTACGAGTGCTTTGCATGCGCCGCGAACCAGTGTCAAAAAATCGTCGAGATGGGGACGGACGACCTGAAGCTCAGGAAGAGGGGCGTCATTGAGGCGGCAAAGCTTATGGCGAGGATAAACGAGAATTCTATTCCAGCTGTTTTCGGCAGCGAGGTCTTTCTCGGCGTTTACAGGGTTATAGGCAAAGACGACCCGTTCAGGGAATACAAGGATCTCTCAAACAGGCAGGCTGAGAAGGTTGTCTCCGACCTTGAGGGGGAGAGTATAGACTTGAAGACCGCTCTCAAACTGGCGATAATCGGCAACGTGATAGACTTCGCCGTCGGCTACTCACCGGAGAGGATCGAGGAAGATGTGGAGGCAATGCTCGGCGAGGAGCTCTACGTTGACCACTCCGATGAGCTGTTCGAGAGGTTGGAGAAAGCTAAAACACTCCTCTACCTCACGGACAACTGCGGGGAGATTTACTTCGACAGGCTCTTCATACGGAAGTTGAAGAAGGCCTTCCCGCACCTTGAAATCTACGTTGCGGCTAAAGAGGGTCCGATAATCAACGACGCAACGGTTGAGGAGCTGAAGAAGGCGGGCTTTGAGGAGTTCGCCGAGATAATCTCGACAGGGACAAGGATAGTCGGCGTTCCGCTGGACAGGATCTCCGATGAGTTCAGGGAGGTCTTTGAGAAAGCGGACGTGATAATCGCCAAGGGACAGGGCAACTTCGAGACGCTGAGCGAGATAAAGGACGATCGAGTTTTCTACCTGCTCAAGGCCAAGTGCCGGCCGATAGCGAGGGAACTTGGGGTGCCACAGGGGAGTATGGTGTGTTTGAGAAGTGGAAGCTAGCACCCTGATAGTACCCTATCACCCCGATGGGTAAAATGGTTGAAGGGAAGACAGAGGTTCAGTTGGAAACGGGGGAATGTTCAATTTGGATTATCATAATCGTGTGTGAACAACTAAGCTAGCGAATAGAAGCTGCTTTGAGCTTTCAGTCCATTGTGCAGTTAAAGAATTGTATTGCACAAAACTTGGAATTTTATTCATTACACTGCACAATCCATGAGAAAGGCTCAAATAGTTGCAACACGATTGGAATAACCACGATGCAACAATTCGCTAAGTGGCCCTCTTCTCCCACTCCGGGAACTTCCAGTTCTTCGTTATGCTAGTGACGTTCCTCACGAGGACCTTCTCCTCAGGGTGCCTTGAGACTAGCTCTTCTAAAAACGAAATCAGCTCGTCGTAAGCCGGCTTGTCAATCGGGAAGGGAACGCGGTCCTTGCCGCCGACGGCGTAGCTGAACTTGAAGGGATCCGGTGGGTGAGTTACAGGGTCCTTCCAGCTCGGATGGACGTCGTAAACCAGCTCCAGGACGAGCGAGAGAGCGCGAAGGGTGCTCGGCCCGAGGCCCTTAAGAAGGAGAAACTCCTCGTAGTTCGAAACGCTGAGCTCCCTCGCAAATTCTAGTGCTTTTTTATTCAGTTTGAGCATCCCGAGGCTCTCATAGCGCTTCAGCAGGTCCTTCTCCCAGGGCTCGCGGGGTTTGTAATAGACCAGCGGGCGGTAACCCTTTGCTATCGCCTTCAAGCTTTCGATCTCGCGCTCTATCTTAGCCGGCTTTTCCTGAACAATGTCGAGGAGGGTCTTCTGATAATCTCTCGCTTCTCTCGACACAGTGTTCAGCGCGAACTCCCTCTTCAGGCCGGCGATGGCATTGTGTGGGTCAAGGGTGAAAACCTTTGCATCAAACCAGTGGAAGCGCCTCGCCATTCGCTCCCTTTCGTTCATGCCCTGCTGTATTACCGCCCAGTTGCCCTCCTCGTCGAGGAAGAAGACGTGTTGGTAGAGCTGGTAGCCGGTCTGGAGGGCAACGGTGTCAACCTTGGCAACGAGCCTTGAAGTCCTGACGTACGGCTCGGGGTCGAGGTCGTAGAGCTCCGCTATCCTCTTCAGCTCCTCTGGAGTTGCCCGGCTCTTCTTCCCCTTCCCGCCGGCAGCTTTTACTCCGAGCCCCTCCTTCCAGAGGGCGTCCTTTATCATGCCAGCCGTCACTGTGGTTGAGCCAGAAGAGTCCCAGTCCATCCCGATAACGTTGTTGAAGGCCTGAAACCAGATTGGGTCGGAGAGTCTCTCAAGGAGGCCCTTAGTTCCGTATTCATCAACTGCCAGAACCAGCACTAACCTCGTTAGCTTTCTCATCCTCTGGGCGAGCCACTGGGGGACGTGGCCGCCGTGGAGTGGGAGGTCGGCGATGTTTCTCATCATCCTCGGATACCCTAAAAGAGTTTTAAGGATTGTTCCGGAAAATCCTCGAATAAACTCAGGAGCTACCGGTGTACTCTCGGCCTCGGCTTTCCACACCTGCCGAAAGGCTTTTTATCTCCCTACCCAACTCTCGTCGTGGATTCGTTTCATGGAGGTATGAAGATGGGAGTCGAAAAGGTTCCAAAGTACGATATCCCGACGGTTAAGGTCGACTATGTTTTTATTGATCTCGACAAAATGAAGCCTCATGAGCAGCTCGTTCAGAAGGAGCTCGAGGACTTCATCGAGAGCGTCACCGGTTCGGGCATCTTCTGGAAGCCGATGCTGCTCGCCAAGGTTCCAGGGGAGGATATGTACCTTATCGTTGACGGCCACCACCGCTGGGCCGGCCTCCAGAAGCTCGGCGCCAAGCGCGCTCCTTCAGTCATCCTCGACTACTTCAGCGACGACGTTAAAGTTTACACCTGGTACCCGGCATTCAAGGGGAGCCTTGAAGAGGTCCTCGAGACTCTCAGGGCCGAGGGGCTTGAGGTTGTTGAGGACTCAGAGGCCGAGGAGAAGGCAGAGAGGGGGGAGATAGCCTTCGCCCTCGTTGGGGAGAAGAGCTTTGCCATTCCGGGCGGTCTAGAAGAGCAGAAGAGGGTCAGCAAGATCCTTGATGAGATGAACCAGTCTGGGAAGATAGAACTCATATACTATGGTCTCAAAGAGGACGCCAGAGAGGACATGGGCAAAGGGGAGGTTGATTACGTTTTCATCAGGAAGGCACCAAGCAAGGAGGAGGTTATGGAGCTCGTAAAACGCGGTGAGGTATACTCCCCGAAGACCACCAGACACGTCTTACCATTCAATCCTGACAAGATAGACGTCAAGCTCGAGGAGCTCTTTTGAAGGTTTTTAAGCTTCCTTTCCTACTTTTCCCGCCGATGATGAAGGATCAACCGGCTGATACTGCATTTCACGCGGTGCTGTGATGATCAGTCCAGGAGGCTGAGGCATGCTCAAAGGTTTGATATTTGACGTCGATGAGACCCTCGTCTATTACGAGGGTTATGACCATAGGGAATGGTATGAGGATTGGGTGAAGCCGGAGCTGAGGAGGCACGGTATCGACCTCGACTACGAGACCTACCGGAAGACGGTGAGGGGCGACCTTCCGAGGAGCTACGTGGAGCGCTTCGGAATCGACCACGTCGAGTTCTGGAAGCTCGTCGATGAGGTCAACCTTCGCTACAGGCAGGAAATGGTGAGGCTCGGCAGGATAAAGGCCTTCCTTGATGTTTCTGCCCTTGATGAGCTTAAAAAGATGGGGCTGAGACTCGCCGCGGTAAGCAATGCCTCTCAGGAGTGCACGGAATTTGTCCTCGATCTCTTTAAGCTGAGGGACTACTTTGATGTCGTCTACGGAAAGGATTACTCCAACCTCGACGGCGTGAAGCCGAACCCGTACCTTGTGGAGAAGGCCCTGAAGGCGCTTGAAGTTGGGCCGGACGAGACTTTAATGGTCGGGGACAGTGCCCACGACATCTTGGCGGGAAAGCGCGCCGGAATTAAAACCGTCAACGTCATGCGGTTCGGAAAGGTTGAGGGGGCGGACTACTACGTAAAAGACCTGTGGGAGTTGATTGAGCTGGTAAAGAGAATGGGGACTCAGTCCCCGTAGAACTCCTTCTCAAAAACGTCTATCCCGACTTCGAGGGAGTTAAGCCAGTCGAGGAACTTTCCAATGTCATTGTTTCTGAAAATTGCCCCGTGCTGCGGTGCTATAACCTTCGGGTTCAGCTTTCTCACGTTCCGCACCCATGCATTCAGCGCCGTGGTCGAGCTCATGTAACGCTTGTGGAAGCCTTCCATGTGTCTAACGTGCTCGTTGAAGTCCTCAACGAAGAGGTACCATTCACCTTCAGGAAACGCCGCGGCCCCTATATCGGAGCTGAAGAGAATCCCACTCTTCTCGTCGTAGAAGCTGAAGTTGCCAGGACTGTGAAGGTAGTGGCTCGGGACTGCTTTAATGCTCGAGTTTCCGAGCTTGAAGTTGGCCCCCTTATCCGGGATTCCAATGGTCCTTCCCGCGCTGAGAACAGCCATATGGGGGATGAAGCGAACCCAGAGGTCCGAGATTACGAACTTTGCCAGGGGAGCGTACTCGAACCAGAGATTCAGGCCGGCCACGACATCGGGGTCTTGATGAGAGTACATGAGATACTTTATCCGCGTCGGCGGAACTATGGAAGAGACGTTTTTAAGAACCCTCGAGAACACAAAGAAGCCGCCCGGCTCTATCAAAGCAGCTTCGTCACCATCGACTACAAGGTACTGATTCGTTAGGATGCCCTTCTCGTCCTCAGATTCCTCTATGCCGAGCCAGAAAACCTTATGCTTTCCATCGTCATAGAGGGGGTAACTGTTCATGTTCCTTATCATTCAAACACCCCCAACTGGAACCCAAACGTTTATCATATAAGTGCCTTTGATCTCGGAGGCTATATCAACTGCTTTCCTTGCTTCATCGTCGTTCTCAACCTTCACTGTCTTCATACCCTCCGCTCCTCTGTATTCTATTGCAAGTATCTGACTTCCGTCGAGTAAAACTTTGAAGGAGCTAGTTCCATCGTTGGTGATTCCAGAGATGTATAAAGGCCTGTCGTTTATCGTGGCCCTGAGCTCGCCTATAAGGTCAAAGAGACCTTTCTCACCTATGATATGGAGTCCACTGTGGACCATCCTTGACTTTGCTAGAAACTCTGCGACGGTCATTGGATTGGAGAAGTCCATGTTCACTGCTATTTCTCCAGTGGCACTTCTCTGGGATTGAATCTGCTCTTGGACGGGCCGGTTTTCTGCCAGTTCCTTGAGAACCGAGCCTATGCTCTCAACAAAGTTTTGAAGAGTCTTCCCCAGCCAAAACTCACCTTTTCCCTGATAGGATAGCTCAAGGACAGCGTTAATGTTTTTCTGCCACTCCTTTAGGGTTACAACGAGGCTCATGTGTCCTCTCTCCCCTGTTCCATCGTATATGTGGCTGTTGTAATCTGCGTGATGGTTGAATTTATAGATGTCTCTAAACTTAAACATGAAGCGGGGCATCATTATCTCAGCCTTCAGCCCTTCTTTGACGCTTACCCTAACCACGTAGGGCCAGTTGGTTATGAATGAAGGTGCATCGTTGAGGGCCGCTTCTACTCTCTCCTTTGAAGTGTTGATGGACACGGTCGTGCTCTTTCTTTTCATTGTGACTCCCTCAGGATCCTGTCGAGCTTCACGTAGAGTCCTTCGATTCCCTCTTCGGGTCTAGCAGGGATTATGAAATAGACCTCGTCTCCATCCCTAAAGGAGAGTTCCTTTTCACTTCCATGGAGGATGACGTCCATCTCAAGTCCTGAGACCATCCCATTCCGCACGGAAGCCCTCCCGACTATGTGGGGAACGCCCAAAAGAGCACCATCGTTGATGGCTTTCCAAACCCTCTGAAGCTCATCAAAAGGGTCGAGCTTCCAGCCTTTAAGATTCCCGATTCTATCACTTTCTATTGACATACATACCACCAATTGGATTTTTCACAATTTTTTTATTTGAAGTTCAATGGATTAGGTTTGTTATATAAATCTTTGGTGGGAAAAACATACCATCTTCTGTTTGAAAATAACCGCTATTTCTTTTAATCCCAAAGGGGGTTCGGTGATCAAACTGCCATAAGTTAAATAAGGAGAACACGTAAGTTCAATGAGGTGCATCCATGGAGGAAGTTGGGTTTAAGTGCGGGAGGTGCGATGCTCCTCTCGAGGTATCCCCAGAAACTATTGTTGCCGTCTGTCCCTATTGTGGCTATCCCAACCATATCAGCGGTAGTCTAAAGACCGAGAACATTCACATCGCCCCGACCTTGGACAAAAACTCGATAGCCAAGGCTTTCTGGGAACGCGTCAACAGAGATTTTGACTTGAAGAGGATGAAAGAGCAAATTGATATTGTTGATGTCGAGGGTTATTATGCTCCCTACTGGATTGGACTGGTCCATGTGGAGGGAGAGGTCGAATACACCGTTGAAGAAGAGGAGTGTCATACAGACTCTGAGGGAAACACCGAGTGCCACACTGTGGAAAGGCATTATCATGACTATATAGACGAAACCCTGAAGCTGATGGGGGCCGCAAGGAGGCAGGTAAAGAGCTTTGGAGTTGATGATGTCATAGGTCACTACAAAAAGTCCTCTGTGGAGGCTAAGAGACTCCTAGAGCTTGACGAGGGGGAGTGGGGCCGAATAAAGCTTGAGATACTAAATACCGAGATGGATGAACTCCAGGCAAAGACAATGATGCGGGAAGACGCTATAGATGTCATCAGAAGGCGATATTCCTCAAAAGCCGACAGGATAGATTATTTCAATGTAAACGCTGACGAACCAGAGGGACTCATGTTGCTTCTCCTTCCGATATGGACGGTTTACTACAAGGTGGAAAACTCGATATTTCATGTTGTCTTTGCGGGCTGGGATGGGAAGGACGTAGCTGCCACCGAGCCGATGCCAATATGGAGGCGTGCCCAGTATCTGACGGGAACCGTTATGGGAACGTTGATAGGTGCATTCGGGGCAGCATACGGCGGTGCCACGGGCTCCTTCGTTCCGGCATTATTTGGACTCCTCATCGGGACTGGTCTGAGTGGTTACTTTGGGGCAAAGGTTCTCGAAGATCAGAGGATAGAGCGGGGCGGAAGGCTCCTCGGGGCCAGGAGGTGGTAGAATGGAAGTGCAGTGTCCAACATGCTCGGCGAAGTTTAAGGTTCCCGACACCGTAACTGTTGCCACATGCCCCTATTGCGGTACAACCTTCCACATCCACACGGGTGAGGAAGCCAAGGAGGAGCACTACTTCTTCCCGCCGATGAAGAAGGACCCTGGGGGAGTTCTCCTGAAGTTTCTCTCGAGACAGTATGGTGCTCCCGCAGACATAACCAGCGCCAAGATCCTGGAGAAGGAGCTCCATTGGGTTCCTGTCCACTTTTTCTATGCCCATGGACGATATAGGAGATGGACTACAATCGAGGAGGTCTTCTTTGAGGGAATCCCAGCTGGTTCCCCCCTGGCCTCTCTACTTGCGGGTTATCCCTTCCCCATTCGAGGGAAGAGGTTCTTCGACCAATCTCTCGTCGGCAGGGGAAGATACTACGAGCCAAAACTGTCAAAGGAAGAAGCTGAGAGGGAGGTTTACGACCATCTTCTCAATGCGCTCCGCTCCGAGGCTCTTGAGGAGGACAAGCCATTTGAGAGTGGTGATGAGGTGGAATATGAAATAAAGTACCAGGGGCTGGTTCACTATCCCATCTGGAAGGTTCACTACGAGTACGCTGGAGAAAACTTTGCCGGCTACGTGGACGGCACGGACGGACGGGTTATAAAGGCTGAGTACCCCTTGATGAGTGGGGCCAGGAAAAAAGCAAGCCTCCTTGGAGCTGGACTCCTTGGAGCAGGCTTAGTCTTTGGGGTGGTAGCTGCTGGTATGTACGGCAGTGCGTGGGGTCTCCTAGGGGGCATTATCTCTGCAGGAGCTGGTTCCTACGGAATATTCCGAAAGGGCGTCGTTAAGAGAAGAACCGTTAGTGAGGTCAGATTTGGAGGTGGAGGGAATATATACTTCAAACCCCTTTGAGGTGATAACATGGGGAAGGAAACTTCGATAGTTGAAAAGCTCGAGCTCGTGATCCCGGGCTTCCATGGATATAAGAAAAAGGAACTCCTGAGAGAGGATGACAGGCTCGTTCGCGGGAAGGTCGCCGACATACTCGCCCAGGCAAGGCGTGAGATGGAGAGGGCGATCCAGCGCTGTGCAATGGTCAACTGCGCCCAGCTGATGGCGCTGGACACGATGAGGAAGAAGCTGATGGCCCTTGAGAGCAGAATTCTCCACGCCGAAGCGGGCTACCGCGGTTACTTCGATAGAGTGAAGTTCAAGGAGGATGAGATAAAGAGGCTCATTGAGTACGATGGGAAAATGATAGAACTCGCTGAAGCGATACTCGACAACATCAAGGCGATAAACCGCCAGATAGCGAACCCGCAGGCTTTGGGCATGGCGGTTTTGGACCTCGACGACAAGCTCAACTCCTTCGAGGAGGTTTTGAGCAAGAGGATGAGCTTTGCGGCGGGTGAGTGATATGGTGCAGGTAATCGAATGGGTGAACCCCGGGGAAGACGAGATAATCTGGCGCTACCCCAACGAGGTCATAAAGTGGGGTGCCCAGCTGGTGGTCCATGAGTATGAGGTAGCGGTCTTCATGCGCGACGGCAAAATATACGACGTCCTGGGGCCGGGAAGGCACACACTAACGACCCAGAATTTGCCCCTCCTCTACAGGCTCGTTGGGGGTTCAAACAGTCCATTCAAAGCCACCGTCATCTTCGTCAGCATGAAGCAGTTCCAGGGGAAGTATGGTGGTGAGACGCAGACGAAAGAGCTTGCCCCGGTCAAGTACTACGGCGTCTACTGGTTCAAGGTTGCCGACCCGGTGCTCTTCATAACCGAGGTGGTCGGCGGCCAGAGCCTCTACGATACGAGCGACGTCACCAAGTTCATTCGCGCTTATTTCAACGAGGGCATGATGAAGCACCTCTCGGCTTACTCAATCGTCGACCTTTTCCAGAACCTCGATATGGTGAGCACGCAGGTCAAGGTCAAGCTCATCGAGGATTTTCGCAGGCTCGGCCTCGAGCTCGTCGATGTGAAGATCGAGGGCGTCAACACCACCGACGAGTGGCGCCAGAGGCTCTTCTGGATAATGCAGACGGGCAATGCTCAGGCGGTAATGCAGATGGACACCGCGAAGCAGGTGGCGGCAGAGCTCGGAAAGAGCGAGGGGGCAGGCCTCGGTACGGGTATGGTGATAATGCCGCAACTCCTCCAGCAGCCCGCTCAGCCCGCTCAACCGACCCAGCCGTACGCGGGTGGCGGCGTTCCTCCCGCAGGCTATCAGAATCCACAGCAGCCAGCCCAGCCGGCCGCTCCAGCGGCTCAGCAACAGGAGATATGTCCCTACTGCGGCAAGCCGATTCCCAAGGGGGCGCGCTTCTGCCCCTACTGCGGCCACGAAATCAAACGCTGTCCCAACGGCCATATCGTTCCCGAAGGGGCGAAGTTCTGCCCTGTGTGCGGGGCGAAGATAGAGTAAGCCCTTTCTCCTCTTTCACTTTTTAGGTCCTAAAGGGGGTAAAAAAGAATGGCTTAGAGTCCAAACTTCTCCTGCATGTATGCCCTCATCAGTTCCTTAGTGGCTAAGAGCCCTTTAACGTGAGTCCTCTCCATGCCATGACTTGCATGAACGCCGGGTCCAATGAGGGCAACCCGGAAGTCCCAACCAGCCCTTAGAGCGGCTGAACCATCGGAGCCGTAGTAGGGGAACACATCAACGACGTGCGGTATGTCGTTTTTCTCGGCCAGATTGATTAGCTTGCTAGTCATTTCGTAGTCATACGGTCCGCTAGAATCTTTGGCAGCTATTGAAACTGCCGTCTCCTTTCCTGCCACACCCTCGCCAACGACGCCCATGTCAACGACTAGGAGTTCTTTCGTACTCTCGGGATAACCGGCGGAGCCTCCATGACCGACCTCTTCGTATGGTGAGAAGAAGAAGGCCACAGGGAGCTTTTCAAGTTTTTCTGCTCCTAAATCCAGAAGAAGGTCAATCATAACCGCGACGCTTGCCTTGTCGTCAAGGAAGTGGGCCTTAACGAAGCCGTTCACATATTCGAACTTGGGGTCAAATGCTATAAAGTCGCCCGGCCTTATCCCTAGCTTCTCAGTGTCTTCTTTCTTCTCAACCTCAGCATCTAAGCGGATGTACATGTTTTCCTCCTTACGCTCCTTCTTTCCGGCCTCTTTATTCACGTGGACACTGGGGTTCCTGAGTAGGAGCGTTCCGCGGTAACACTTTCCGGAGCGCGTTATTATCGTGCAGTACTCACCTTCGAAGGTCGGAAGAAGAAGCCCCCCAACGCGGCTGAAGCTCAGGTTTCCATCTGGGAGAATGCCCTTCACCATGGCTCCAAGAGTATCAACGTGGCCTGCTATTATGAGCTCAGGTTCTGGGTGATTTCCGGCTATCAGTGCGCCCTTGTTGGTATAATAAGTCTTTATCCCTGCTTCTTTAAGCCTTTTCTCAATGTGTCCCATGACCTCCTTTGTGTAGCCCGTTGGTGACGGTATATCGAGTATCTCTCTGAGAATTTTGACAACTCTCTCCATGGTATCACCACTTAAAAATCTCTTGAATGGTTAAAAAGGGCATCGCTTGAATTTTGGGGAGCCTAAAGATCAAAGGAGGAAAGAAGAGAATCACCCTGCGTTCGATCCGTTTGTCTTGAGGGCGTAGGGAGATCCGTCGTTTCTCATTTTGACAACTTTTACTAGCCTGCTCCACTATATAGTTGGAATAAGGGTTTCATCAGAACGTTAAGATTGTGGCTCTTTCCTCATTTCTATAATCTCTCAAACCCAACCTCAGCATCGAATTACTCAACTGGTTTCTCCATCAGTTTTTCCGACCTGGACTTGGACTCCAATTTTCGAGCCGGCTCATATCAACACTCTAAAAAAGTATCTCCATAGAATACGAGGCAAAACTTTGTTATCCTTCCCTTTGGGGATTCTAAGGAACTTACTCAATCCATAAACGCTCTCAGAAGAACGAAAAGCCCTATAGTAAGCAGTGTAAGGACAAAGGTCACGCTTATTGATTCTTCAGCCTTCAGTCGGTACTGCGCTAGAATGGCATTGGCCGCTATAGCCGGTGGCATACTGGCCTCCACGAGGACGGAGTAGAAGACATTGGGAGACGCCCAGGGGAGAGTGAAGAAGACGAAAGTGAAGGGAATAGCTATCCTGAAAGTTCCGACCTCAAGGAGCTTTCGGAGGTTAAAGGCCCTAAGGGTTATTCTTGAGCCGAAATAAATTAGAAGAAGTGGAATGCTGAGCCATCCAACTGTTTTCACGGGTTCAATGAAGTGCGTGGGGAGCTTTATTCCTGCAATAACGAGGGTAAGTGCTAAGAGGTTTGCCAGAGTGGGTGGAAACTTGAGGGCTTTGATGAAGCTTCTCCTAACGCTTGCACCTCCACTTGAGTAGTGGGCTGCTATGAAGGTGACTATCGGAATAACTATCATTGAATTTGTCGTGGAGTAAAGGATGGCTGGTGTTATGTCGTCTAAGAAAAGGCCTGCTATCGGGAAACCAAGGGCGGCGGTGTTAGGATAAATCGAGAGGACCATGAGGGCTCCAGCCCAGGGGTCGTTTTTGATAGCCAGTCTGCCGTAAAGGTATGAGGTGGAGAGACTTATACCGATTATCAGGAAGACATAGAGGAAAACCGTCTTGATGCTAAGAAGATAGGCCAAATTCTTGCTTGCGACGTTACCAAAAATAAAAAGAGCGAGAAGAACATCATTTACCAAGAAGCGCAGGTAATCAAACAGCCTGTCGTCCTTTAAGGTGAGTCTCAAAACGTAGCCAAGCCCCATGAGTGTGAGCATTTCTAGGATATTCACCCTGCATGCACCCCTGTTGTAGGCTTATTGGGTTTCTAGGACCACAATTCCATTTTCGTATGAGACTTCTTTGATAGCTGGGTTGGAGCGGATAATTTCATTCAGTTTGTCTCGGATGAGATTTTCAATGTTTGGAAGATTCTTGGCTCTTATCTTTACTACTATGAGCACGGCTTTTTTGTCTTTTGATACGTAATCGGAGCCCCATGTGTTCATTAGTTCCTCAGCTGAGAGATTTAGAGGTACTCCATAGGGCCTTGTTAGGGTGTATACCCCATCAATTCCGTTCAGGCTTGCAATTGATTCTGCAATCTGTTGTACTATCTGAAAATCCTTTTCTCCAATCTTACTCCCATTGGAAAGAAGGATATAGACGTTGCTCCCATAGAGCGTGATTCCGGGGGATTCCCTGTAGTTTAATAAAGATGCAATGCTCCCTGTGGTTATCAGGGAGATTATGAACACTGCAAAACCCTTCTTTAGGAGTCCTTCTCTTCCATTGTTTTCATTTCTCAGGACTATCTCCGCACTCATAGGCCACCAGAACACCAGTTTGTCCCCTAGACTCCGTGTTGATATAAGAAGTAGAGCGTTTAGAGCCAGAAAGACTGGAACTGCAGTTAGAAGAGTTACAACGATGCTTTCTATGATTGGAAGCTCCAGTAAAATCGCTGATGTTCCTGAGAGCGCTGTGATCGTGAGTATTCCATATGTGCTCTCTCTAGCTGTCTCTAATACTGAGATTCCTTCTGAGGTGGCAATTGCCAGGCTCCTCCTGAATGACTCGATAATGCAGTATGATACTGCAAAGGCCGAACTAGAGGTGAACACTACTCCGATTATGATTGTTGTGTTGTCGAACGTCATTGTCTTGTAAATAGTCTCCGATAGGAGCTCTAAAACGCCAAAGACAGTGAGACTTGGGATTACTGTCGCCAGCAGGGGTCCTCTGAGGGTTACAAGTAATGTTAACCATCCAATCAGAATGATTGCTATAATGAGCATGCTAAGACCTGAATGCTCTTGGGAGTGGGAAGGTCTCAGGTTGAGGGGAGCTAGTTCTCTTACCTTGGTTGATGGAGTAACTAAATTGAATGAACTGGAAAACGCTCTCTCAACTTTTTCTGGGATAATATTGCTGGTTCCGTTCTTGGTTTTAACTACTACAATAAAAGAATCATTCTTGGGTCCTTTAAGAGCTAAGACCTGATCTCTATGAACCCTCATAGCGGTTTCGTAGATTTTTTTAGATATTCCTGAGACGTCAGACTCCGTTATAAGGTTCGAATTTCCTCTGAACTCCCATGCTATCTCGGTTATCCTCATGGCGGGCAATGTAACAGTCCTTCCAAGGATTTTAGGCTCCCATGAGTTTACTTTCAGGATAGTAGCATTTAGAGAAAGCTCCTTGAGATGACTTTTTGTTAGTGGATACTCCCGGGGTATATCCTGGAGTAATCTTCTTATGAGGTGGGAATTCTCTGGACTTGAATTTGAGATGAACTTAGGAAGTAGACTTTCATAAAACACGTGTAGGGCGGCCTCCTTGGGGGAAGCTTCAGAGTAAAACTTCATAACGAGTGTTCCTGAGTATTGGTTAAATGCTCTTGTGAATATTGCACTGAGGATTTCCTGTTGGCTCTTTTCTCCCTGTTTTTTTGATGGGTAGCGTGCTATGGTCTCCGCTGTGATATTTAAAAAGGTGGAGGGAACATCTACGCTGGAGTTCGAAAGAATCTCTTTGAGAATATGGGAGACGGCATTTGTTGCTGCTTTCTCTGGAGAGAGCTCTTCACTATCTGTGAGTTCCTCTGGTCTCTGCCCTTGGGACATTATAGTAATAACTTCTAAAGTTGCATTCTTCAGAATCTCTGGATTGGAAGACAGTACTCCTGCGTATCCGTTTCTCTTTTCGTATTTTATTATCACTTCCGAGATGTTGGAGGAGAAGCGTTTCATGTCATTTGGAAGTTTTTGGGAAACAATCTCATTAAGGAGTGACCTCTCAACGCTATCTATAGAGGCGTTCGTGGAGAGGGTTAAGTAGTATTCCCGGGGAATCCCATGTACATTCAGGGCAAGGGCGATCTCTATTGCGGATTCTTGGGGCTTTCTCTGGGACTCAATCTCATTTAGGATGAATCTCATGGTTTGTCCTGAGACGTTTCCAAGGTATGGGAAATAATAATTCAATGAACTTGATGACAGTAGAGAAGGCAGTTCATTAAGGGTCTCTTTGATGAGTTGGGAAAGCACGTCAACTTGATTTTGGGTGTTATCGATTATTGATGTTCTGCTCCTCTGCTTTGTGTCGTAGGCCATGACCATTAAAACAAAACTCTTTCCAAATTCTCTGTCGAAGGTTTTGTATGGTGAAGCGTTCATTCTATCGAGAACAAAATTAATCGTTATATTTGCAAGAAGTTCATCGGTTATTCCTGCGTACCCGCTCTCTTTGTAGGCTGGATATGTAGCGTAGAAAACCTTGTAAATAAAATCTTCGGGGAGGTGCAGGTATAGGGAAAGACTGGCTACCTTACAGGGATATGCTGACCCGATTTCGTATGCTTTGATTAGATCCCTTAGACCTTTGTATGTCCAGATCACTCTGAGAAAAGTTGTAGTGTAATTCTCCTGAAGGGATTCAAGGTGGTTGTTAAAATCAATAACTCCCGAGGTGAGATTGTTAGTAACTGACTGGGCTGCACTCAAATTCTGATGGATTGAAATATATTCTTTGCTGGATTCATTTAAAATCTTCTGGATTTTTAGAAACCGTAGCTGTGTCTGGGATGCATTGAGGTAACTCTCTGTATAAGTTTTCCTTAATCCGGGAAGCGTGGAGTTGAGTAGTTTGAACAGCGGGTAGATTTTAAAGCTTTGGGTTAATAACATTCCAAAGCTTTGATTTGCGGAGGAAATAGTGTTGTAGACTTCAGTCATGAACTTTGTGGCATTTTTCAGGGATATTAGTGCAACCTCTGAGGCCTCACTTGAAATCTCATTCTGGAATTCATAGTGGCTGGAAACATTCAGATTCATGGTTTTCAGCGTCTTTTTGCCCCGGACGTATGCAGCATACGTTTCCTTGGAGGAGGTATTTACTCCGGTTATCTGGAGATAAATAATTCCTGGAGATGTCAGGTTAGGGAACTCTTTCTGTAGGGTTTCTGGGCTCCACGTATCTTCGGGGTATTTTGAAGTATAGGTTTCCATTGCATTGGTTAACGAAAGATATATCACAGAGAACAGTACGGTGAATATTAGCCCGAGAGAGACCAGGATGATTGATTTTCTGGGTTTGTTTGGGTGTCTTCTCATCACTTTCACCGTCTTTATATCTTGTACATGAACACTTCGATGAATTTTTTAAAAGCTCTTCTGGGCAACATTGGCGCTTTTAGTGAGTTCGGTCTGAGACCGATAAACTTTTATATACCTATCACACAATTTAAGTACAGAAAATTGTACTACAAAAATCTGTACCTGGTGATATCATGGATGATCTCAGGCTTCAGCTTGAAGAGCTGAAGAAACGGTTGGAAGTGCTGGAGGAGAGCATCGACCCGGTGGACGAGGTTATGCTCTCCATAAAAGCCCGCCTCCGGCGAAAGCTTGAGGGAGGGAACCTGCCGGAGATTGATGAGGAGAAGGCCGCGAAGACTCTCAAGGCCCTCGCCAATCCCGACAGGATACGGGTACTCAAGATGCTCTCCGAGAAGCCCATGGGCTTCAAGGAGATAAAAGACGCCCTCGGGGTTGAGAGCCCCACAGTTTCCCACCACCTGAAACTCCTCGTTAGAACTCGGATGGTGAGACGGGAAGACAAGTACGAGATCTCGCCTGATGGCCGTTTGTTTTTGCGCTTGCTTGAGATAATAACTGCCCTTGAGGAGGTGGAAGAATGAGTTTTGGATGGAAGTACAGGGCCGTCCCGCACGAAGGCCCTAGATTTAGGGTGGCCGAGTATCTCAAGGTTCTCACGGCAATACTGCTCATCGCATGGCTGTTCAAAGGGCCGCTGAGACTTGGGGCGTACAACGACCAGATGGTGTATGCAATAATCGCACTGATCTTCGCCTTTGAGCTTCTGAGCGTCGGTAGGTGGTTCGGGGTGACCGTCAGCGGCGTGGTATTCGCACTGGCGAAGGGGGCCTTCTGGACGAGCGTCTTCCTGTTCTTTGGTAGGTGGCTTGGCCTGTCGGAAACGTTCCAGGGTAAGGGGGCAGTGCTGACGGCGGGCACCATGTTTGCATACGCCGTAGTCCTGACCATCGCGGGCCTCCTGCTGGTGAAGTTCGATGAGAAGAGGCTCGACATGAAAGTGGAGAGGAAGGCCTACGAGTTCGAGGGGGCGGACTTCGGGGACATCAAAGTCCTCGGCCGCGGGAAGGCGTACCCCGTGAAGTTCGGAAGGAAGAGGGTTGGCTGGGTGCTTGACAGCGAGGTGACCGTTGAGGTGGAGACACCCCTTGGGAAGGTGAGCAAAAAGCTCCTTGCGCCGGTAATCGTCTGGACCGAGGAGAACCTCGAAGGGAAGAAGACCTCACCTGACCCCGCCTTCGTCGCCAGGGTGAACGGGCTGATTAATCCCGAGAGGCTCTACCGGAAGGGCAAGAGGGATAGTGTGGTCGACCTCGGGTTTATCAAGGTTTACGAGGGGGAGGGCTTCGAGTACGTCAAGCTGCCCTTCATCGAGGTCATCGAAACTCCCACTGGGCAGGAAGTTAAGGTTGGGCCAATACACGTGCATGAGGGGAGGGTTGAGATACCCGGAGGGATGCTGACCATCAGGGAGCTTCGCAACGGCTTCCAGCTGACGAAAGCGGGGAGCAGGCTGAAGATTCAGACGGACGAGTACTCCATCGAAGTTGATGGTGAGAGGGTAACCTACAAGAGCGGAAACGAAAGCCTCAGCCTCGGTGAGACCGTATCCCTGCGCTCGGGCGATGTCTCTGTCAGCGTTGGCAGGGGAAGGGCCAAGATACGCATTGAAGATGTTGTAATCTCTGCCAGAGACGGTAACGTGCGCATAAGGACTGGGGGTAAAACCTACACGGTGGAGAATCCCGAGGCCTACAGGCTTGTAGTCAGAAAGGCTAGGGAGATAGTGGAGGAACAGAGTGCCGAGCTGATAGAGGGTCTAGGGATAGACAGGACACTGCTCAACAAACGCGTGAAGGAGCTCCTCGACGAGCTAATGGGCTACATCGGGTGAGGGAAATGGAAACAGCAACTCGACCAAGAGGCCCCTCTGAATATTTCCTCGATGCAGAGGAGAGTGAGGAGGTATGGGGCGGGATGGGGCACGAGCGGTCCCTTTTCGATTTCCTCCCGGAGGGATGGCTGTGAGGTTCGAGGGCATCGAGGAGGTCTGGATGAAGCTCGTGGACGTTGACCTGAAGGTGAGTTCCTGGGAGAGGCCCTACGTGGAGCTCATTCCAGGCTCGGAAGGGGGCGTAAAGATTCGAACTAGGGACGGCAGACTTTCCGTGGACTACAAGGCCCTGTGGAAGCTCGGGAAGACCATAAAGCGCGACAGAACCCTGGAGCCGCTGGAGCTGCGCGTTCCTGCCGGAGTTCCGGTCTCCGTTGGCATTAAGAGGGGAGGGGTTACGGCCGATGGAGTGCACTTTGGGAACCTCTCCGTTGGTGAGTGCAGGGTTTCACTGAAGGGGTGCACCATTGGCGAGCTCGTCTCGGCAGTTTCAACAGTTAGAGGCTCAGTCGCGGTGGAGGAGAGGGCCTCTGTAATGGCAATGGCCGGGATAGTCGAGCTTGCGGTTGAGAGGCTTGATGGGGATCTGAAAATCGCGAGCAACATGGGGCTCGTCAAGGTCTGTCTCCCCCGGGACTACGACGCCTCGATAACGACCGAGAACAACGGTGGAGCGATTAAGTTGGACGGGATCGGTTCGGAAGGGTTCCTCGGTGACGGAAGAAACACCGTGACGCTCGTGGCCAACATGGGCGGCGTGGTGGAGTTAAACATTTGTGAGGGTGAGGAAAATGATGTTTGAAAACGTTCGTGAAGTTGAGATAAAGGCCGTTAACGGCCATCTGGATATCGAGGGCTGGGAAAACGACTATGTGGAAGTTGAATACAGGGAACATGGTGAGGTGGACGTTGAGGTCGAGCAGAAGGGGAGCAGGCTCCTCATAAAGGAGGAGCCGAAGAAGAAGTTCCTCAACCTGCTGGGGGAGAGCGGCTGGGCGGAGATTGAGTTGAAGGTGCCGAAAGGTGTCGTTGTAAACGCCAAGAACGTCAATGGCGAGCTTAAAGCCAGGGGCGTGCACTTTGAGGAGTCCACGACTGTTAACGGTGAAATCCACCTTGAGGACTGTGAGACTGAAAAACTCTCCACCGTAAACGGTGAGATAAAGGCGCACCTGACCGCTGCCGGTCCACTGAAGGCCTCAACCGTGAACGGGGAACTTGAGATCACCATCGAGGACCTTGAAGGCGATGTGGAGGCGAGCTGCGTTAACGGCGACATAGTTCTTCGTCTCACGGACTTCTGCGACGCGAGGATCGTGACGAAGAGGGTGAACGGGGACGTTAAGCTCGTCGGGATAGACCCAAATGACCCTGTGCTGGGTACAGGGGAGTTCACCGTCAATGTAAGCACCATCAACGGGGACGTAAGGGTGGAGCTGATCTGATTTTCTCATTTTATTGCACAATCATGCGATTATGTGATTAGGTAATCAAAGAGTTGTGAGGATGTGCAGGAGGTTAGCCAGGATGCTCGACGAGCTGAAGAACCTGGGAAGGAACTACTGGCTCTACACCACGGGCAGGTGGATTTCGCAGGCCGGCTGGGTGGTTCAGGACGTCGCGGTTCCACTCTACGTGCTGGACACGACGGGAAGCGGTGCGATGATGAGCGCCTTCGTGATGGCCGAGCTGATTCCGAGGCTGGTGTTGAACCCGATAGCCGGTGTGATAGGCGACCGCTACAACAGGAAGAGGCTCATGTACGGCCTCGATATTGCGCGGGGCGTTTTGCTCTTCGGTGTTCTGGCATTCAACCTGCTCGGAATCCGGGAGCTCCTCATCGTGCAGGTACTAATGAGCGTCCTCGGAACGTTCTTCTCCGCGGGAATAAGCGGGATGTTTCCGGATTTGGTCGAGAAGGAAAGGCTCGCCCAGGCCAACTCGATACTCCAGATGGGCGGGCAGGTTCTCCGGATAATCGGCCCGGTTCTGGGCGGGCTTGTATACGCCTTCGGAGGGATAAGGCTCGCCATACTGATAAACGCGGTCAGTTTCTTTGGTTCCGGTCTCTTCGAGACCCTCATCGAGTACGAGTGGAAGACGAGGAGGCTGAGCTCGGTTAAAGAGGTCTGGGACGATTTAGTTGAAGGCTTCCACTTCATAAGGGACTCGAAGTCCCTGCTAATCCTCGTCAGCCTGGCGGTCGTTTTGAACACCCTCCTCAACCCCGTTTTTGCCGTTGTGCTTCCGTACCTCGCCAGGGTAACCCTGGGACTATCCTCGATCAAGTTCGGGAGCATTGAGACGGCGGCGACCCTCGGGGCATTAGCTGGAAACCTCCTGATAGCCGGAAAGCTCAAGGAAAACTCGGAGGAGGTCTTTTTCAAAGCCGCCTTCGTACAGCTCGGCATTCTCTTCCTCCTCGTCCTCGCGGCTTATCCGGCCTTTAGAGACATAGCCTATCCGCTCCTCATAGTCACCTTCGTCCTCTTCGGGGTCTTCAACACCCTCGTGAACGTCCCGCTCTTCACGAAGCTCCAGAAGGCTGTACCTGGAGAGGTGCGCTCACGCTTCTTCACGGCGTTTGAGACCACGGTCATGGCGACGACCCCGCTCGGGATGGCCATCGTCGGTCCAATCCTCAACGTCCTTCCGGTTTACGAGCTTGTAGGGGTTCTTCTGGCCGTGAGCTTCGCCATAGCGCTCGCCTTCTACCTGAGGTTCGGCGAAACCATTATGAGGGTCGGTGAGGAGGTTCCGGAGGTGGTAACTTGAGCCTCAACAGGAACTTCTGGCTCTTCGCATTCGGCCGCTTCGTTTCCCAGCTCGGATGGGCGGTTCAAGATGTAGCGTTGCCCCTCTACGTCCTTGATAAAACGCACAGTGGAGGTATGATGACGCTCTTCGTCCTGGCTGAAATGGTTCCCGTCCTCATTGTAATGCCCTTCGCCGGCGTTATCGGGGACAGGTACAACAGGAAGTGGCTGATGGTTGGTTTTGACCTGGCGAGGGGCGTTCTCCTGTTCGGCATTCTAGCGTTCCACCTCCTCGGCATCTACCAGCTTCTCCTCGTCCAGATTATGATGGGGACGATGAGCGCTTTCTTCGGCGCGGCAACGAACGCAATGTTCCCGGATCTCGTTGAGCCGGACGAGCTTGAGCGGGCCAACTCCATAGCGGGCTCCTCCAACATACTTGCCAGGCTCATCGGCCCCGCTCTTGGAGGCATAATCTACGCCGTTGGCGGCATCGCGCTGGCCCTCCTCGTGAACGCGGTGAGCTTCTTCGGCTCGGGTCTGTTTGAGATTATGATACGCTACGAGTGGAATACCCGGGAGCTTGAAAGTGCTTCTCAGGTCATACGGGACATAAAAGAGGGCCTGCACTTCCTTCGTTCCAACCGCTACCTGATGACGATAATGACGTTTGCCCTGTTTATGTCCGCGCTGGGCCAGCCTTTTGGGGCAGTGGTGATGCCCTACGCCTTCAGGGAGGTTCTTAAGTTTTCCAGCCAGCAGTTCGGACTCCTTGAGAGCTTTTTTATGGGTGGCATGCTCGTGGGGAACCTGATCATAGCCGTTAAAGTCGGAAAGAAGGCGGGTAGATTCCTGTTCATTGCCCTGTTCCTCAGCGGTTTGATGATTCTGGCCTTCATGTGGGTAATCAGCCCCTTTGCCAACCTAACGCGGGAGGGGGCCTTCATGACCCTCGCGGCCATTGGAGCGGCATGGGGTGCCCTCGAGGCCTTCGTTAACGTGCCCCTCAACTCAAAGATTCAGAGGGCGATTCCCACCGAACTCAGGGGCAGGGTCATGTCGGCCCTCATAGTATTAATGAACATCTCCGGACCTCTCGGGCTGACGCTTATCGGCCCGTTGCTTGACCGTTACCCGGCGTGGCAGGTCACCTTCGCCCTCTGGCTCGGGATGGCAGCTGTGATCGTGTACTACTGGATACGCTACTCTGAGGTATTGCTTGGGGAAGCGGAGAGCTCTGGGTAGTCACTTGACTTCCCTCAGCTTCCTTTCCCTCTTTTCTATGGCCCTTGCCATTATGAAGAGCAGGTCCCCCAGCCTGTTGAGGTAGACGAGGGCGTTTTTTCCAAAGCCGTAGTCGAGGACGAGTTTGGCGACTCTTCTCTCGGCCCTCCTAGCTATGGCCCTGCACACGTCGAGCTTTGCGCTCGCTATTGTCGTGCCGGGAAGGACGAAGCCCCTGAGCTGAATCTCTTCCTCGTACTTCGATATCAGCTCCTCCATCCATTTAATCTCTTTATCCCCAACCTTCGCGTACTTTCCCTTGCTCGCCAGCTCGGCCATGAGGTCGTAGAGCTGGGCCTGGATCTTTTCGAGGGTTTCTACCATCTCTTCCGGGACGTAGTGCTTGGCCTCGCCTAGAAAGCTGTCAAGCTCGTCTATCGTCCCGTTAGCCTCCATTATCGGTGAGAACTTCGCAACGCGGTCGCCGGTGAAGAGGCCGGTTAAACCTTTGTCTCCGGTTTTCGTGGTAATGGACATTTTGACCACCGTTGGAGTTGGGAGGTTTAATCTTTTATATTTTGTGCGTGGATGTGGATTTTGACGTCTCATAGTCTCGTAGAGTTCTGGAAGGAAAGATTTATTACTTCCCATCCCGTATTTTTCGAGGTGGTGCCAATGCGGCGGGTAGGCCTGCTGATTATAGCACTTCTATTATTTGGTATTGTACCCGGTTGGGGCTTTCACTCGGTGGAAGCTGCAGTGCCGCTTGTCTCGATACAGGATATCCAGGGCTATAGTGCCAGCTCTCCATATGTAGGTCAAGTTGTTAAGACGCAGGGCGTTGTCACTGCAGTTACAAAGAGAGGGTTTTTCATACAAAATGGAAGTGGAGCATGGAGGGGTATATACGTTTATGTAACGGCATGGAGTTATCTTGATTCGAACCATGTGTACCCAGAATACTCGGATGGAACTCCCGTCAGGGTGGGGGATGTTGTGGAAGTTATGGGGAATGTTACGGAGTACAATGGCTTTACACAGATTAAAATATACTATAACTCTACCTCTCACTCCACTGTTGGCTCCATCACTAAACTGGGAGTCTCAGAGGTTCCAGATCCCGTGGTCCTTAGCACTGGGGAGGTTTCTCAGGAGCAGTGGGAGAGTGTGCTTGTCAAGGTTGAAAATGCCGTTGTTACGAATCCTGATTTGGGCTATGGTGAATGGGAGGTCGATGATGGAAGCGGCCCAGTTAGAATTGATGACCTAATCTACAAGTATACTCCCCAAAATGGGGAGGCTTTTAAGTACATTGTCGGTCCTGTGTTCTATTCATATGGCAACTTTAAGATCGAACCTAGGAATGCTGAAGACGTAGTCCCAGCACTTCCGGAGATACTCAATGTAACGGTAGCTCCGATGTATTCTGGGGAGAGCACCATAAACGTCACCATAAGAAACAACTACCGTGCTGAATTCCCGGTCTTGCTTAACGTGAATGCTTCGGATGGTTTCAATTCATCCCAGGATATAAACCTTGCACCGAACGAGACGCGATCAGTCCTTATTCCGTGGAACCCAACACTACCGGGGGAGTATACCATAGACGTTGAGCTTCGTGATTCCGAAGGAAAGGTCATTGACTCAAAGGTTGTGTCCGTTAAAATAGTTTGTGGGGTTGATCTAGAATCATACAATATTCCAGGCGTCATTCTCGTTGGCGAGAAAACTGCTCTAAACTTTACACTTAGAAACAACTACTCAACCTCAAAGAGGGTCTCTTTCTCGGTAGTGGCCAACGGGATTTCAATTTATCAGAACGACTCCCTGGAGCTTCCTGCAGGGTCTCCACTCCATCTAAGCATTCCGTGGAGTGCTCCAAGGTACGGCACCTACACAATAAATGCTACTTTGAAACTTAACGGGATACTTGTTTCTACTGTAGAAGCCAAGGTGTTTGCTCAATACAACGTTACCCCGACGGAGACCGTTTCTCTTTACCCACTTGAGGATGCCTACAGCTACTATTACGAAGGAACAGAGTTCAGCTGGAAGAACTATCACGCCTACTATGATAAAAGGGAGTTGGCCATAGGTAACTCCTCAAAGTTCACTCAGCAGAGGGTTTACTTCAAGTTCAATGTGCCAGCTGTTCCAGAGGGAGCTGAACTCGTCTCAGCAGTCCTTAAGGTTTATGTGCCCTACATAAAGTACTTTAATGTTCCGATGGAAGTTGGTGTTTATAACACAACATCAGAGTGGAATGAATCTTCAACCCCGAATAGGCCACCTCTTCCGGGCATCCTTCTTGATTCCACAAGGTTATCAAAGGGATGGGTTTCATGGAATGTGACACAATTCATAGCTAACCACACAAACTCAACGGTTTCGTTGCTCCTAAAACTTGTTAATGAAAGCGTTGAAAACTACGCTTGGATATACTCCAAGGAGAACCCCTCCAGTAGGCCTTACTTGGAGATTACGTACAAGAAGCCAGTGCGCATAGAAAACTTTGAGAACTTTACCGTGGCAATATTGGGCAATGCAACGGTTAATGAAGAGAAGGGGGGTCTAGCGGTTTCAGTAGGGATGGAGAACTATTCGTTCAAGGTATCTACACAGAACATCTTTATCGATGCAAAGAACTTTGATCCTCAGAAACCATCTCTCTTAGCCTATTGGAAGGCAGAGCTTACAGGATATGAGATTCTGAAAAATGAATATACTGCTGAGAGCACTCTTACAAGAACCGTTAAAGTTACCCGGAATACCGTTGTGATGCACCTAGCAATGGGCACTCCTTCCATGGCAGTTCTTGTCGTTCCCAAGATGGGAGAGAAGGTTGTCTCTGTTCAGGTCATCAAGGACTCGGGAAGGATGGAACTCAAAGAAAACGCTTTCTCCAGTGACCTCGGCTACTACTATATTCTTCCTGAGTTTGTGGTGGTTGTATTAAAGAAGGACCCGACCGATGTGGTGGTGACCTTTGAAAGCTACGCCATTACTACCATACCGGCTCCATTGAAGGTCTTCTATAAGTTGTCCCTTCACTACACCATATTCCTAAAGCTTCACGATGGAGATCTTGAGAATGCCTACCTGACTTTTGAAAACCTCACCGGTTCTCTGAGGCAGTATAACATTGATTTAAGCTCTGTTCCTGTCGGTGAAATTACGAGGAATATGGAAGCCTACAGAAGCAGACTATCTAAGCTTCCAATGGACGTGGTCAACTTCACAAAATACAGGTTTAGCCTTTACTCTATATTCATCAATGCGAGACAGGCGTTCATGATTTACAACGATCTCATGGGTGAGCTGGAGACGTGGAACCCCGTTCTGAATGCAACACTAGCAAAAGTCTTGGAGGCCCAGCAGGTGGCCAATCAGACGGCTTCTGGTGGCAATGAAACAGCAACCAACCAGACCTCTGGAAACGGAACTGTCATCGTGCCGCCTGTTTCTAACGAGAGCAAGGAAATGAGGGTGCTGATAGATTATTCCCACGACCAATATTACGCCCGCCAGATAGAGGAACTCAAGAAACTCATCTTTACTGAGCTTGGATGGAAGCTCTCCATCAACACGGAACCGCTTACGTATGATCTGCTGAAGAATTATCAGGTTGTAATACTCATAAATCCGAAGACTCCCCTTACCAGTTCAGAGGTGCAGGCCCTTCAGGAGTACGTTGAGAATGGAGGGGGACTCTTCATCACGGGAGACTGGTATAAGTATGCTAATGTCGAGAGTCTCAATGCCGTGACAGAGAAGTACGGAATAACATTCAACGCTGACGAGGTCATGGACAAGAAGAGAAACAGCGGGAAACCATACTACCCGTTCGTGGGTGTTTATAATAGAGAACACCCTGGCATGCGCTTCATCCCTGATGACTGGACGATATATTATAACGGCGAGAGTCTTACGCTTAGCGGAAATGCAGTGTGGCTCATAAAGGCCTTTGACACGGCTTACACTGTCGATTCAAAAGGCAACGTGGTTGTAAAGCAGGGTGAAGAACCGGTAGTTGCTGCGGCGGTCCAAGTTGGAAATGGGAGGATAGTAGCCTACGGTTCGAGCAGGGCTCTGAGTGATGCATTCTACCACAAGTACATAAAGAGCAACTGGCCTTTCATTAAGGGAGTACTGCTCTGGCTTGCCCATCAGGAGTGACTATTTTTGTCTTCTTTTCGTAGTTTTGGTTTTTTCTACTTTCCTTTCACATTTTATTCATGGCTTTCTTCATATTTCCTTTGGCGGCACAAGAACTCCGAGTTCCGTTATAATGCCCCTTATGTGACGCCAAGGTGTTATATCAAAGAGCAGGTTTCTCACCCGATACCCCTGCCTCGCGTAGGGCCTCTCTACTATCTCCACTTCCTCTGACGTCAGTTCAGGATGGAGCTTGAAGCTTTCAGCTGCGGTATAGAATGGAACGCCGTTGTCGTGACAGGCAAGCGCGAGGAGATACGTGCCTGCCTTGTTGACGACCGCCCCGTCTCTGGTAACGTTGTCCGCGCCGACGAGGGCTAGAGTGGCCTTTTCCGCGAAGAGACCAAGCTGGGCATCGGTTATAACCTCGAAGGGGACCCCTAACTTCTCCAGCTCCCTCGCGAGGGCTATCCCTTCATAGTCGGGCGCGCTCTCGGTAAGAATAACTTTGAAGCGCTTCCCCTTCCTACTGGCGGCCTTGAATATCTCCAGAACAGCGGAAGAGAATGAGTGTGTAATCACAACCTCGTTCTCGTCGATGAGCTCGCTCCCTATGTTTCCAATCTCGCGTTTGGCCTCTTCGGCGAGCCGGATGAACTCCTCCGCTTTGGCTTTAACCACCTCTGGATTCCCCGTCACAGGTATGAAGCGGGAGAGGTTGTAGAGCGAAGCCATCGTTCTGTTCACCGCTGGAACCTCGGTTTTCATATCCCTGAGTGCCTTCTCCAGCTCCTCTCCATCGAGGAGCTCTGCTAGGGTGATATAAGCCTCCGCCCCTTTCATAGCTAGCCAACTCGCACCCCTTATCCTCTCGGAGCGCATCTCCTCGAGTATCGAACGAACCTCCGCGGGAATCATGGGCATCACTCCAGCAGGATCACTTTAACACCGACTTCTCTCGAAATCTCGGCCATTTTTCTATCCGCGGTCACGAGGACGGCCCCTTTCATCTTCGCGAGGGAGACGTAGTAAGCATCCGCAGCCCTTGAACCGGTTTCTCTTGCAATCTCTAGAAGAATCTCCTTGAGCTCCTCCTCGCCAACTATAAGAAAGTACTCGTTTAAGAACTCCAAAACGGCATCAACGTTGATCTTTTTCCCAAGCTTTCTAACAAGAAGGGAGGAAACCTCAACGAGACCCAGAAAGGGCATATAGAGCTGGAGGCCCTCCTCCAGAAAGAAGGACAACAACTCCTTGGAGCGCTTGTGACGTTCCAGCTGCCTTTGATACGTTTTATCCTTTTTTCTTCTTCGGGGGACAATGAGAGCGTCGACAATAAAAGAGGCATCCGCCACTATCATCTTTCCCTCAGCTCCTCGAGCAGTTTGAGAGTGTCCGGGATTTCCTCGGGAACGTCCTGATTAATCATATGAATAACGTTTTCAAGGTCTTTCAGGGCCTTCTCCCGTCTCCCCTGCCGGACTGCTTTGAGTATCTCCCTTACAAGGGGTTCTATATCCTTGGGGACATCTATCTCAACGGGCATCTTCTCACCGTTCAAGATACCTCGCGAAGCTTTATCACCCTTTCGCTACCACCCCTCCTCGAAGCGGACCCCTCTGCCCTCCATGAAGGCTTTCGCCCTCTCTATCTCCTCCTCGCTCTCCCCGAAGATTATTATCCCGATGTACTTCCCGAAGCCCTTCGGCGAGGAGTGTATCCTGACGTTGAAGCGCTCGAGGGTCTCTATGAGCAAGGGCGCGAGCTTGCTCTCGTCGGTTATCTCAGCCAGGAGCTTTCTCTGGATGAACTTCCTCCCGCCGAGCCTTGGAAGGACTTCGTTTTCGAGCATCGCCTTCATCTCGCGGGGCATCCCCGGAAGGACGAAGATTTTAACGCCCTCGTGCTCGATGTAGGCTCCAGGAGCCGCCCCCTCGGTGTTCTCCAGCGGCTCCACCCCCTCCGGGAGGTAGGCCATCTTCTTCCGTCCTTCGTTGAGTTCCGGATCATCGATATAACCCTCGCGGTAGAGCCTCTCGTAGAAGGTCCTAATCTTATCCAAACACTCCTCGCAGAGGACGAGCTCCCTGTTTAATGCCTCAGCAACGGCGAGCATGGTAACGTCGTCGTGAGTGGGCCCCAGTCCTCCGGAAATCACTAAGACTTCTGGTTTTCTCTCCAGAATCTCGCGGATAGCAGCCTTTATCTCCTCGACGTCGTCGCCAACGGTGGTCTTTCTTCTCACCCAGTAGCCTCTCTCGGTGAGCTTCTGGGCTATGAAGGCTGAATTGCTGTCAACGGTATTTCCGGTGAGAAGTTCATCACCTATCGTGAGTATCTCGGCGAGCATTGCCACCACCTCTTGGAGTTTAGCATTGTCCCTTATAACCTCAATCTTTCCATGGAAATGTTAAAAATTACCCTTTGCGCGCTTCTTTTTCACCACGGGTGAAAACAAGGCTTAAGTATTTTATCGCGGTAAAATCCCCGGTGGTTGCCATGGCGAAGGTTAAGGTTGGGATCAACGGTTACGGAACCATTGGAAAGCGCGTTGCCTACGCTGTAACCAGGCAAGATGATATGGAGCTTATCGGCGTCACGAAGACGAAGCCGGACTTCGAGGCCTACTGCGCCAGGGAGCTCGGAATTCCTGTTTACGCTGCCAGCGAGGAGTTCCTCCCGAGGTTCAAGAAGGCTGGCTTCGAGGTTGCGGGCACTCTAAACGACCTCCTTGAGAAGGTCGACGTCATCATCGATGCAACACCCGGGGGGATGGGGGCTAAGAACAAGGCCCTCTACGAGAAGGCCGGCGTTAGGGCGATTTTTGAGGGCGGCGAGAAGGCATCGACCGCGGAGGTCTCCTTTGTGGCGCAGGCCAACTACGAGAAGGCCCTTGGAAAGGACTACGTCCGCGTCGTTTCGTGCAACACGACGGGCCTCACGAGGACCCTCTCTGCCCTGCAGGAGTACATCGACTACGTCTACGCCGTCATGATAAGAAGGGCCGCAGACCCCAACGACTCCAAGCGCGGCCCGGTGAATGCAATAACGCCGAGCGTTACCGTTCCCTCCCACCACGGACCGGACGTCCAGACGGTCATCCCTATAAACATCGAGACGAGCGCCTTTATTGTTCCGACAACGTTGATGCACGTCCACAGCATAATGGTCGAGCTCAAGAAGCCAGTAACGGAGGAGGACGTCGTTGATATCTTTGAGAACACTACGCGCGTTCTCCTCTTCGAGAAGGAGAAGGGCTTTGACAGTACCGCCCAGCTAATAGAGTTCGCCCGTGACCTGCACCGCGAGTGGAACAACCTCTACGAGATAGCCGTCTGGAAGGAGAGCATAAGTGTGAGAGGAAACAGGCTCTTCTACATCCAGGCGGTGCACCAGGAGAGCGACGTCGTTCCTGAGAACGTTGATGCGATAAGGGCCATGTTCGAGCTCGCCGACAAGTGGGAGAGCATAAGGAAGACGAACGAGAGCCTGGGGATTTTGAAGTGATCAAACCCCTAGCCCCTTCTTTACCTCTTCCGCGCTCAGCCCCTTCACAAGCAGATCCTTCTCCCTGCT
>JALTCK010000071.1 GCA_027074805.1 Thermococcus sp.
GTCGAAGACATCTCCGTGAATAACGAGACTGGAATCAAGTTTCTTTGATGCATACTCGGCTCTCCTCTCGTCTTTTTCAACAAGCTTGACGTTGTACCCCTTATTGGATAGCATTTCAGTGAGTAGGATTCCAGTCTCACTCCCGCCCATTATCAGGACGTTCTCCGGCCTCCTAACTTTGTACGCTTTCCTTATTTCCTCGAGCGTTCCAACCACGAGTTTCCTCCCCTTGACTTCGACTCCCCACATGGTTTCGGGAGCCGAGAGAGCCTCTCCAACGTAGATGTTACCATACACTTTTCTCAGGAACCTTATCTCTGGGTAGTCAACAACGTTTATTATACTCCTAGCAACGAGCGGCACGGCGCACACCATTATATCGACACCAAGCGCCTCCCTCCCGTGCCCCCACACCCGCAGGTAGTCCATATTCTTGACACGGGCTATGGTTTTTGGATTTGAGAGGGTCTTCGAGAGGGAGCAAACGATTATGTTAACGTTGTCGTTGCTGGTCGTGGCTATTACGTAGTCGGCCTCTCTTACACCCGCCTCCCCAAGCGTTTCTGGAACCGTTCCATCACCCTCCACAGTAAGAACATCGAGGGAATACTGGAGTTCCTCAATAGCCTTTCCGTTAATATCCACGACAATAACCTCGTGCCTCCTCGAGAGATGCTCCGCAACACGTCTTCCAACCCGACCAGCACCGACGACGATTACCTTCATTGTTATCCCAGTTTATTACGCTGAAAAAACTTTAAAGGTTGATGGTTCCAATGTAAACCCCCTCAGGTAGAAAAAGCTCGACACTCCTGATCCCCCTAAGGAAGGGCACCATTCTCACGCCTTCCCTAACGTCAAAACCCTCGATGTAGGGGTTTATCGTTGGGAGGACGAGGAATTTCCCCGCTCGCATGAACACCTTCGCCTTCCTCGAGACGCCCCCACGGACTATAGAGTACGTCGGATGAACGTGACCCAGATAGGCCTCTTCGAACTCAACATCCGGCAGTTTAGTGTGTCCGTGGAGGAAAAGCTTCCCGTCCAGGAGAAAATGCTCCACAACACTCACATTGGGGAAAGACTCAGCCACCTCCTCTATCCTCCCATCGTGATTGCCCTTTGTGAGTACGACTTCCATTTCCCTGAGCTCGGAGAAAAACCCCATGAGAAAGCGCTTGAGAGTGAAACTCATGCCCAGCGGCTCCTTCAAGTCCCCGAGTATCACAAGAAGATCGGGGTCAAGCTCGTTGATGAAAGAAGCGAGCCTCTCCTCAAAACCCGTCCTTATCCGCACCCCCCTCGATATCTCAAAGCCGATGTGAGGGTCGGCTATGAGAACAACCCGGCCGAGAGAACTCTTAAACTCCAGATAAAGGTTTTCAAAAGGGAAGGGGGACATAAAACCACCTTAAAAGGTGGAAGGAATCAGATAAGACCGCGCTCCTTCCTGCGTTGCTTCTTCAGGCGCCTGATCCTCTTCTTTATCCACTTCCACCTCATCCTTCCCTTCTTCTTCCACTTCCTTGGTCTGCGCTTCATGATCATCACCCCTGATTTTTCTCTCCAGCCATAGCTCCAGAAGTTCCTTTTTAAGCTTTTCGTGGGAAACTTAAAAGGCTTGACACACCTTAAAACCCTGAGAAAACCCTCCTTTGCATGAATTAAAACTCCAACACCGGGGTTAAGCCCTCCAAAATTTTCGTCATTTTAAAGCGATTTAAAGCCAGAAATCCAGTTAAACTTCGTCCAAAAGATGAATGCGTTATTTAAACTATAGCAATACTTAGAAGCGCCGTTCCAAACGAAATTTAGACTGAAAAACACATTTAGAGAAACGTTAATTCCCACAGTTATAACCGCTAAGCTTATCTAAACCCCACGACTATTAATGGGGGTGAGAACATGAAGGTCGCCTACGTACAGATGGAACCGGCCTTCCTCAAGCCGGAAAAGAACTATTCCAGGGCTGAAAAGCTTGTAAAAGAGGCAGCCGAAAAAGGGGCGAAGCTTGCAGTTCTTCCTGAACTCTTTGACACCGGCTACAACTTCGAGAACAGGGAAGAAGTCGAGGCAGTTGCTTCCCAGATTCCAGACGGTCCAACAACGGAATTCCTGATCGAACTAGCAAAGGAGCTGGACATCTTCATCGTAGCGGGAACGGCAGAGAAGGACGAGAAAGGTAGACTCTACAACTCGGCCGTACTTGTCGGACCCATGGGCATGGGTTACATTGGAAAATACCGGAAAATCCACCTGTTTTACAGAGAGAAACTATTCTTCCAGCCGGGAGACCTGGGCTTTCACGTCTTCAACATAGGAATAGCAAAAGTAGGTTTGATGATATGCTTCGACTGGTTCTTTCCGGAAAGCGCGAGAACCCTTGCCCTTAAGGGTGCAGAGATAATAGCCCACCCAAGCAACCTCGTCATGCCATACGCTCCAAGGGCAATGCCGATAAGAGCCCTGGAGAACCGCGTTTACACGATAACCGCAAACAGGATAGGCGAGGAGAGAGGCCTTAAGTTCATAGGCAAGAGCACGATAGCCTCACCAAAGGCCGAAGTTTTGGCCCTAGGGAGCGAGGATCAGGAGGAAATCGCTGTAGTCAATGTAGACCTCGAACTCGCCAGGGAGAAGAGGATAAACGAAATGAACGACATCCTAAAGGACAGACGGCCGAAGCACTACCTCATTTGAAAGGCTTCGCTAGATGAACGATATCTCCGACGCTAACTATCCCGTGCCGCTCCCTCTTTATTATCCTCGCCTCCTCAAAGAGAGCCTTTCCGATGCCGGCCAAGCCAGCTAAATCCCAGTACCTCGTCTCAATCTCCCCAACCTTCTCCCATCCTGGAATCTTGTAATAGCCCCTTCTGATAACGCCCCTTGTTGGGTCGTAACCCTCATCCAGCGAGACTATCGTGTAACCCTCACCACGTGCCTCCAAGACGATCTCCCTGTAACCCCTCCGGTAGAAGAAGGTTCCAAAACGGTCAGTCTCCTCGAGCATGAAGACCCCATGAGGCTCAAGAACCCTCGCAACGTTTCTGAAAAGTTCCGCGGCCTGGAAAGGGTCAAAGTGTGGCATCGTGTATCCGAATAGAAGTGCCACGTCGAACTTTCCAAGCTTTGTCAGGTCATCCAGGCAGTCCATCACCGCCCCAGAAACGTCAGTCTCACTAGAAAGCCACTCCTCCACCCTTACGAGATCCTCCTTTCTCTTGTCAACGATTACAAGCTTGGACTCATACCCCCACTCCCTCAGCGCCTCCACGAGGGCCGCGCCAGCCAGGCCTGTTCCAGCGCACAAGTCCAGTATCTTCACCTTTCTCCCATAGGGGATCAGCTCCTCCTTGAAGGCCCAGCTGAAGAAGGATTGAGCGCCGATGAAGCGCCGCTGAGCCCTCTCACTGTTCGGGTCTATGCTGGAACGAAGATAACCGTAAAGCTCCTCCAGTGACATGCAACCACCCATGGGGGTGAGGAATGAAGTTATTTAAATCCATCGAAAGGCTTAAATATTTTGTCAACTTACATAGGTTGACAAGGTGAGAGGATGAGAACTGGGACTGGAAGGGATTATAACCTGATTGTATTCATCGCCCTGGTACTTTTTACCGCGGGTGTTGTCTTTGAGAGTGAGACGTTGCTACTCTCTTTCTTCCTGATTATCATGGTTGCACCCGTATTCTTTCATGGAAGGGAGGTCAGGATTCAGGGAGAAAAGATCGTGTTGGAGTGGGGGCTACTGTTCAAACGTCATGTTGAGATACTGCCCAGTAAGGTTGTGGACGTTATCGATGCTTCCTCAACCCGGTATCTCATCCTTGCAAGGTACCTGCCCGAGATCCTCCTCGTTCCACTCGGTATGATTACTGGAGGGGTGGCAATATTTTTCACAAGCCAATACAGGTGGGTGGGTCTCGGCTGGATGTTTATTGGAACCATTGAACTCGTGGCATATACAGTACCTGAAAGAAAGAGGGCCGCTTTGATTATGACATTCACCACGATTCTTTTTTCACTTCTCGCCGGTATTCTAAAAACCTCTCTTATGGCGCCTTTCCTTGTGGCTGGAGTTCTGGCGGCCGCTCTTGTCTGGAAAGCCGGCCCCATGGTAATGAACACGATTTTCTTGGTAACAGAACGCGAAGTTTACCTGCTAAGGTATGAGTCAAAGGACGAAGTGAAAAGCCTTCTCTCTGTTATGGGTGGTGGGAATGCGGCTGAGTAGAACCGCACCCCTCCCAGTCCGAGGAATCCCGCTGGTGCTTTTCGCTGTATCCCTCTCTGGGATAACGGTGGCCACTTACCTGGACAGAATAATTCCCATCCCATGGGAAACAGCATTCGTGCTCCTCCTTATACTCTCTCAAGGCTCAGCGGTCGAGGTACGGGGCGACAATATCGTCCTCATCTACGGCTTCGGTATCCTGAAGCAAAGGCTACCACTCGACTCCATTAATGAACTCTCCCTCCTCTCAAGGCTCGAGTACGGAACGATACTGAGACACTTCAAGGCTTACGCCCTCACTTGGCTGGCAATAGTTCTATGGCTCCTCTTTGACTTCTTAGCTCTAAAAGCTGCTGGAAATCCAATCCGCCTCTACATGGATCTCTTCATCATCATGACATCCCTACTCTTCTTCCTCTCGCTGAGCGTTTCCAGGAAGCACAGGGAAATCCTGAAATGGGTTGTGATAGCCTCCTCAATCTTTATGTTCACCTATCCCTATCAGGAATGGGGCTTAAGGGCACTCTTTCCGGCCTTCATCTTCGTGCTCCTCGCGACCCTCATCGTTCGGGCTTTTCAGAATTCAGACTTCATACTCTTAATTGTCCGGGGAAACTCTTATCTGCTCTCATCTGAAAAACCCGAAGAGGGGTTAAAACGAATCCAGGAGGCCATTAGGCATGCTTAAACTCCCCGAGGGTATGGAGAGGGTCTGGCTGATGAAGGCTAAGGGGATGCGCGAGGTAGAGATAGCCGAGGCCCTCGGGGTTTCGAGGCAGGCCGTCAACAAGGCCCTAAAAGACGCAAGGGTAAAGCTCTTCGAGGCGTTCTTTGGACTCTCTGAGGTCTTTTCTTGGGAAATCATCAGGGTAAACGCTGAGAAGGGTTTCATGGTCGCGAGGGGAAAGTGCGGGGATAGAAATACCCGAGTTTACGCCTTCTATCTGCCTGGAAAAGGGGTGAAGGCATTCTTTGGAGAGGAGTTCCCGGAATACATCCTCAAACACGCGGTTGAGGTTGGAATAGCCGACGAAAAAAGCGCGGAAAAACTCGTGAAGGCGCTTGAGAGCTAGTAGTAGCCCTCCTCGTAGGCGCTCGTTAAAGCCGTGAAGACCGCGTAGAATACAGCCGCAAGTGAAAGGAAGATCAGCCCTATTCCAAAGAGCGGACTCGCGTTTGGTTTCAAAGCGACAACCGTCATCTGCAATGTTATCATCCCAGAAACCGAGGTCATGGCCCTTGCAAAGCCGAGCGTCATTTTCCCCGGAACTTCGGCGCCAGCTGGAAGACGAAGGGTCGGGAGGTGAGAAGGGTCAGCGCGAGGAGGAAGGGCTGGAGAAGAGCTATAAGGAGGAATCCCGTCTCTCGAGGGAGCTTTCCGGCGATGAGGAAGGCAATGGAAAGGCCCGTGAAGGCTGATTGAAGGGCAACGTACTTTCCCACCCTTGGAGGTTTTATAGCTCTCCCCTTTTCCCGGGCACTTCCTTTGAGAGTTCCTCCAGCTCGTACCCGTGCTTTGCAGCCAGATAGGCGAGCAGTATCGTTGTTCCGAGCAGACGCGCAGGAGTATCACCAGCCAGTTTATCGGGAGAAGGGGAGAGGGCCATGAGGGGGCCCGTTATTATTGTCCCAATTCCGGAAATGCGGTTCGCCCTTCTCCTCACCCGCTCCGAGAGGTAGGTGTAGCCGATCCTGAAGCCTATGCCTGGCTCGTCCTTAGCTTTAGATGTTAATAGGCCTGCTATGATGAGAAAAGTCCCGAGGAAGACCGCCCATAGGATTCTCAGGAGCTCATACCCCTCCATTCTTTCCCACCCTCAGGAGGCGGTAGAAGGACAAGAGCAGCGCCCCAAGGAAGATAAACACCCCATAGTTTATCACCCCGCTCGAAACAATATCAGCGTTATACAGGACGATCAAGGAGAAGAGCAACATAACGCCGCCACTGAGAACCGTCGTGAAACCGCACCATGCCCTCACGCTTCCGGGGTAGAAGGCAACCTTTGCGAAGAAGCCCGGATCCCTTGCAGGAAGTGTCAGTGCAAAGGGCAGGAGCCACACCAGAAGAGGCGTCCAGAGGGCACCCCAGACCCTCTCAGAGAAGCCGTTTGGCCTCCCACTCGCGTTGAAGTGGGTCGCGATTCTCTCGGGGAGCCTGTCCCAGAGAAGAGCCGTTAGTAGGAGGTACCCTGCTAAAAAGGCCAGTTGGAGGAGAACGTACCTTCTGATACTCGCGTGCATCTCACCCCTGGCCGGCTTTTCAGGGGCTTCCTTTGAAAGCTCCTCAAGCTCATACTCACGCTTGGCCATCCACGTTCCTATCAGTAACTCCAAGAGTACAAAGGCCACCGCAATGAACATGAAAACCTCAAGGGAAACTCCAAGAAAGGCAAGGAGCAGGAGGAAGAGAGAATAAACTATGGAGAACACTCCCGCGAAGGTGTTGACCTTTCTCCACACCCTTTCCGAGTGGTAGGTGTATCCGACACGGAAGCCTATGAGGATGTTTTGTCTGTTCCTAAAGGCCAGAGTTGTTACCCCCGCAACCAGAAGACCCAGAACCATAAAAACCTCAACCGCAGTTTGGAAGTTCATACCCTCACCCCCTTATCCTCTCGAGCACGCTGATTATACCACCAACTTCCCCCCTCAACTCCTCCAAAACCTCCCTCCCCACCTCTGTCAGGCGGTAGTACTTCCTCGGCCTCCCACCCACTTCAACCCAGAAGTCCTCGAGGAGGCCGAGTTTTTTTAGGCTCTTGAGAATATCGTAGAGAGCCCCCTCGCTCGGAACAAGCCTACCCCCGCTCAGCTCGCCCAGCTTCTTCCTTATAGCATACCCATGGAGTTCAACTTCTTGTTCAAGTATGGACAGGACTAGGTAGGAGTATAGACCTGAACGGAGCTCTTTTTTGAGCTTCTTGAGTGCTTTCTCCTTTTTATTTCCCAGCAACCTCTGGCCTCTCCTGGAAATGGATGGAAGAGATAAAAAGCTTCACCACTTAACGGTTTCCTCCTCCTTCTCTGCCTTCACTTCCGGCAGGAGCTTTAGTAGACAGAGGCCAACGGCGAGCATAATCGCATAGCTCGCTCCCAGGATAATGTAACTCGGATTGTATTGCCAGTAGGCGGTGAGAGAGTCCACCAGCCAGTGAACCAGGATCAAAGCCAGCAGAGTCTCCCGTCCCCAGCCACTGTGATACGCCCTTGAGAAAATGACGGTCGTTGAGGAGTGGAAGAGAAGCGCCAGGAACCTTTCGAGTGCACTTAGAACCACCACTGAGCCACCACCTATCATGCTCATG
>JALTCK010000072.1:0-1800 GCA_027074805.1 Thermococcus sp.
TCTTGGTCTTTTGATCTGGCAATGAATTCGAGCCACTCCCTTCCGGAGGTGAAGGGCGGAAAAGAAACAGGGTCATAGGCAACCCCAATTTTCCTCTTGACTTCAGCATCCCCCCATGGATCCTTTCCGAAGACGCTTATCCTCCCAGAGGTTGGTCTGTAAACGCCAGTTGCAAGCTTGAAGAAGGTGCTCTTTCCACCGCCGTTGGGGCCGAGAATGAGATTGGCTCCCTCGGGGATTTCCACTGTAACACCATCAAGGGCCACGATTTTGCCAAACCTCTTGGTCAGACTTTTTGCGGTTATCACTTCCGCCACCCCCATAAAGCAAGGACAAAAGACAGGACTGCTATTGAACCGTAAAGAGCTTTTTGAACCTTGGTGGTGGGATAAACTCCCCCATGATGCCCAGAGAGTGTTAAAGAGCCATCCGAGACATAGATAGCATAGCTTCCCTCCCCGGGGAAAACTATTGGAACGTTTAGATGGCCGCTGACGTTGGAGGCGAAGAGTGTCTCGTTGGAAAACTGGTCCAGCACAACAACTGTTCCCTTGCCGTTGAAACTTGCGTTCATAATCATCCAGCCCGGAGAATGAATAGCGGCGTAGGTGATGCCACCCTTTGAACTCGACATCACAGCCGGCCCAATGAACCCCTGGCTTCCCTCTACTGTTAGGTAAGCCCCCCAGAGGCCAATGAGCGAAAGGGTAAAGGTGAGCAGGAACACGAACAGCGTTCTCCTCACAGCACATCCCTCCTCGTGAATATCACCTCTGAGGTGAGCAGTAAAACCACCGGTACTGCAAACCCCCACGTGAGCCAGTTGGTCTCAAATGGGGATGCCCAGGATAACGACCTCGCGAGGAGTGGGACGAAAGAGAAAGGCGGCCAGTTGAGACCCGCAAAGAAAGGAAGGACGATGAGGAAAAATGAAGCTATAAAGGCTAAGAACATATTTTCCAGGAGAACGGAGAAAAGAGCCGAGATCGAGACTGAAAAGAGTACGAAATACGTGGCAAAAACGAGCAGATGAAGGTACTGCTTCGTGAAAACTATACTTCTTATTGCCATCAGTATATCAACGTTGGGAAACATGTCCACGATTAGAAGAGGAACGTAGAGAGAAAGTAGGGAAAGCGTGAGGGCCGAGAGAACCTTCGCCGTGAATATCTCTCCCTTACCAAACGGAAGGGAATAAACCGAGAGCGCATAGCCGTTCTCCCTGTCGTAGCGGAAGGCCATGACAGAGAAGAGCACAACGAGGAGTGATAGAAGAACCCAGAAACCGGTTGAAAGAGATGGGTAGTCAAAGAGATGAAGCGCGGTTATGCTCCCCAAGAAAGACCCTGTAGTGTAAACCGGCGGGATGTGAGAGGATACAGATCCCACCCCCCACTGGGATTTAAGGTAGCCGACCGCCAGCAGATACGTTAGAGAGGGAACCCCAAGAAGAAAGAGTAACAGCCTTAGCGAATCGCTAAGCTCCCAAGCGAAGAGATCCCTAAGCTTCCCCACGTTTTCACCTCCTCCTGAGCAGGAACACCATCACAAGTAGCAGAAGACCTGCTATGGTTAATAGGGTCCAGAGGCCGGAAAGGGAGGGGGCAGTCGCAAGTTGCAGGGGGCGCTGTGTTATGGAACTCTGAGTCTTGGGAAAGTCAAGATCGTATAGAATAACCCCTGGAGCAACGACCTTTTCTAACTTCCCACCGGAGAACTGAGGCTTTAATTGGATGGCCATTCTATCACCCTCGATAAAAGCGCTGATTCCGAAGGCGGCTTCAAGATCAGGGCATACTC
>JALTCK010000072.1:1810-2254 GCA_027074805.1 Thermococcus sp.
GGTTACATCATGACTGGGATTAAACACCGCCATCGTTCTCAGGAAAGCGCTCGCACCACTTGGGTCAGTGAAGTTAACAGGCTCCCCCAGGACAAGAATGTTTGGCCCGGTGAAGTTGTGATAAAAGGTTATGTACGTCGTCGAGTTCAAAACACGGACTTTATTGAAATACAGACGTTTACTCCCCAAAACTATGTAGGTATCGTTGGATGCAGGATAAAGCCCAAAGAGCAACGTGTGTCCGTAAGACTTGCCATCCATCGCATAAACCATTCCGGTTGGGAGGTGTATCCTGTAAGCACCGTTCAGGATAAGCCTCGTCCCATAATCGGACCATTTTAGGGAGACGTTACTCCGGGTATAAGGTGTTGTGTTGAGCGGATTAGGAAACGGTGGATTGCAGATGGAAGGATAGTATGCGTAAACATCAGAGAAGGGCCATTT
>JALTCK010000073.1 GCA_027074805.1 Thermococcus sp.
CCTCCTATTTGTGGAAGGATGGAAGGTACACGGACAATATAAGGAAGACATAACCAGGTTATACACTAGATAGGGGTTAGTTTTAATTGAACTTCATTTGTTTAAGCATTAACTTTCTCATGCATTCGGTTGTTAACCTTTGGTTTAAATAATGCATATATATATATCACAAACTGTCATAATTTAAGTGCAGAACCCTGTTGGGGAGGGGGTCGATGAGGAGGCGTACATTACTGGCCATACTTGTGGCTTTACTTGTGGTTGGAGCGTACGGTGCCTACGTTTTTAGCTACCCTAAGTATCCGGAAGTCAAGGGTTGCGTGGACCCGTTTGCAGTTACAAAGCCAGTCAGCAGGACCCCAGAAAACTGGTCTAAAGTCCATGTGTTCTTCAAGCTGACAACGACCAGGGACTTCTGGAAGATGGCCAGACCCTGGAACGTTGACTACTCTCACGTTAAGGTTGTTAAGCACACCATTGAGTACAATGGTGACAAAGTAACCATGCTCGCCATGGGAATCCCGTTGAAGGGTGGGAAGCATGTCATAGCTCTCTACGAATTCTCAAAACCTGTGCAAGGTGTCAAGATTAGAAGCTACCTGCTGGAAATTGACACCCAAAAATCAAAACCTATGCTTAAAACACTTGCAATGACTACAAATGGGGAGTACACAGCAACAAATGATTGTACGCATGAGTGCAATTCAGATAGTGACTGCGGCGAGTTTGCAAGTTGCGAGCCTTATTGCTGTAATCATAATCTTAGATGTTTAGCAGGTTGCTGTGGGTGATGCTTTATCCCGTGTACCCTATGTCTAGCAGGAAATGGTGCTTCCTGTGCAGAGTGCGTCTTATGTGCGCTTACCTGGTGCCCGGCTTGTGATTCAATATGCTGTGACGAAGAGGGAAGTTCTTGTGTAGATTGGGGTGATATGCCATGACAAAGCCCTCTCTCAGATTGGTTCTTGCGGGGGCTTTATTTATTCTTTCCATTTTTATTATGTCCTTAATGGTTTTGTTTAAAGTGGCAATTGTTACTTTAGTGCCAACATTATTTGTAGCGCTTTTCTTTGAGTATAGAAAACAGCATCTGGAAGCAATTATCTGCAGTTCTCTAACTTGGTTAACTACAAATCTTGGGACATACTACTATTTTGGTGAAATGACTTTTAAAGGCATCATTTTAATTATCGCTGGTTCTATCTTCTGGACAATCTCCGGGATAACAATCCAGAGAGCTAGATTGCAGAGGTTGGGATGAGGAGGGACACAAATGCGAGCCAACAACACCCGGTCCATAATGAACCCATACTGCAGAAACTATCGTCCCTCAGTGACTTCATTCCTCAAACGACTGACAGGGTATCTAGCGGCAACTTTGGTAGTTTGTACCTTACGGAAAACCGACTACGGCGTTGATCCTCATGGCATCTCTAATAGTCCTTGACCTCGTGTTAACTTTTGTTTTTTTCTAGAGGGCAGAGGCAATAATTTCACTGCCCTTTCTATTTTTTGAGAGGTAATCACCACAAAAGATGTACAAAAAGAGCTTGGAGAAGAACGGCCGAACTGCTCAGGAAGCTTTCATCTCCATGAGCCTTCTGTAGAGTTCTTCCACCTTCTCACTAACTTCCCCAGGCGAAAAGCCCGCTTTTACAGCGAGCCAGGTTGCTCCTCCGGCCCCAACGCCTTCCTTGACATAGCCCCTCTCGTAGTCCCTCAAACCTTTGAACTCGCTCTTCGAGAAGTCTAGGTCGGCCGCGTAGGTTACTACCCCGATTTCCTTCGCCGTTTCGAGGAACGTGGCACTCCTATCTTTCACGACCCACCTGGTGGTTGCAATCATGAACCTGCTTAAGTCCTCACCGAGGGCCATTAGAATGGCCGAGACCGCCAACATCTGAGTCCCGCCGGCCAGGACGACCTTCTTTCTGAACCCGAGGGAGACACCTATCACCGTCGCCATCATGGGGTCGCCGAACTGCCGCAGGGCCTCAAGCGGGTTGTCCCTCAGCTCACCTCTATCGATGCCGGCCCTTTTGAAGCCCTCCCCTATCACCTTTTCCTTAAGGCTCTGGGGGTTCTCAGGGGAGGCCGAGGAGGTTCTTGCGTCATACCCCATAGCCCACAGGACGGCCTGTGCGGTCGTGGTTCCCCCCGGTGTGGACTCGCCGATTACCAGTTCTTCAACAGGCGTTTTGTTCAGTTCCTCCCCGAACAGCCTGGCGCGCTTTATTATCTCCCCGAACTCCGGCAGAGCGGGCCCCCTTCTGAAGTCCCTCCCGATGGAGTCGCTGATGTGTACGTGGGGGACGAGAGGTGCCAGATAGGTCCCACCCCTGACGACAAGGATGGGAAAGGCCGCGAGCTCTCTGGCGGCTTTTGTTATTATGGCCGGCGTCGGGTGTCCCTCCGGGGTCACGGGTATTGCGTCGATTATCAGCGGCTTTTCGTGGAATAGGTATTCTGCATCCGCCGGGGGCGTCAGCTTCGTCAGTTCTGGCGTCGCCCCGGCGACACTTATTCCCGGGACGGTGCTTATCTCGGTGTTCCCCAATACCAGCAGGAAGAGGCTCTTCATCCTGACCACCGCTGGACTTTTTATCCAATACTTTATATGCCCTTCGGCCAACTCTGAATGGTGAGAGAATGGGAGAGGCGTTGATGGTACTTGGAACTTCATCCGGAGCGGGCAAGTCCCTCCTGGCAACGGCCCTCTGCAGGATTTTCTCAAACCTCGGCTACGACGTGGTTCCATTCAAGAGCCAGAACATGAGCCTGAATTCCGCGCCGAGCATCGAGGGCGGTGAGATTAGCAGGGCGCAGTACCTGCAGGCGATAGCCTGCCGGAAGAAACCGAGCGTGAGGTTCAACCCGATCCTGCTCAAGCCCGAGGGGAATATGAGAAGTCAGGTCGTCTTTATGGGAAAACCGATTGGGAGCGTCTCCGCGAGGGACTACATGCTCTCAAGAAAGGAGGAGCTCTTCCGCAAGGCCATGGAAGTCCTTGACCACCTAAAACGGGAACATGACATTGTTATCATTGAGGGCGCCGGCAGTCCGGTGGAGATAAACCTCAGGGACTACGACATAGCCAACACAAGGGTTATGCTCCACGCGAAAGCGAAGGGAATCCTCGTCACCGACATAGACAGGGGCGGGAGCTTCGCGAGCATAGTGGGCACGATGGAGCTTCTAAAACCCGGGGAAAGGGAAGCGATAATTGGCTTCATCTTCAACAAGTTCCGTGGAGATAAATCTCTCCTTGAACCGGGCTTCGAATACCTTGAAAAGCGCTACGGAAGGCCAACCCTCGGCGTTATCCCCCACGTTGAGCACCGCCTTCCAGAGGAGGATTCCCTGACAGAGTTCCCGAAGGTGAAGGGCAACCTTCACATCCAAATTGTCAGGCTTCCCCACATAAGCAACTTCACGGACTTTGAGCCCCTCCACTGGGCGAACGGAGTCGATTACGTGACAAAACCCGAGGAAATAACGGGCGACCTCATCATAATCCCGGGAAGCAAAAACACGGTCGAAGACCTGCTCTGGATGCGCGAGAACGGGATTGAAGACGCCATACTTGAGGCTCATCGCGAAGGTTCGTTCATTGTGGGGATCTGCGGGGGCTTCCAGATGCTCGGGAGGGAGATAATAGACACCGTTGAATCAAAGCGCGGGAAGGTCAGGGGAATCGGTTTGCTTCCGGCCAAAACGGTCTTTGAGAAAACCAAGAGGACGAATCATCTCGGTGCGAGGGTACTCTGGGAACCCGCCAAGGGAATGGAGGTGGAGGGCTACGAGATAAGGATGGGCCGTTCCATCTCGGATAAGCCGTTCTCCATCATCACTTCTGTTAACGGGGGCAAAACCTTCGAGCCTGAAGGGGCTGTTGGCAAGAGGGCCTTTGGAACCTACCTGCACGGCATCTTTCACAACTTCGCCTTCACCGAGAGGTTCCTCAACCTGATCAGGGTCGAGAAGGGACTTGAGCCGGTTTCGGTCGAGGGCTGGAGCATCGAGGAGGAGATAGAAAAGTTCGCCAGGTTCGTTGAGAAAAACCTCGACGTCGAGAGGATTTTAGGGGAGCTGCGAATTTAGAAATAATCCTCTGGACTCTCAAGCTCCTTCGGTGGGTGTCTCTTCTTCCACCAGCTCTTAAGCGTGCTCCAAGCAAGGAGGATTAAAATAAGGGGAATCAGAACTATCAGAAATGCCGCCGCAAACAGGATGAATCCTAGGATTATGAGGATTCCAAGGATCATGAGCCCTATGAAGAGCAGGAAGCCTCCGATTGAGGAGCCAGTTTTACCCATTGAACCACCATTCCGTTAAACCCGTCCGGCCTTAAATCTTTTTCCACCAAAGAGTCTAGCCATCCTCTCAGCAAGTTTCAGGTCTTCGGGCCTGTTCACGTTGAGCGCCAGCAGGGGGTTGTTCAGCTCAAAAAAACGCTCGCCTTCGGCCCCAACGGCGTTCAGGCCGACTACCGCGTAGCCCTTATAGATGACCGGGTTCAAGTCCTTTGGAACCAGCCTCAGCGGGAGGACGCCGGTCAGGCTCGTCCGTCCGTCGAAGGCCCTCCTGATCAGAGCAATGTCCGAGGCTTTCACGAAGGGCAGGTCAGCAGAAACGCTCACGAAGGGCCCGAACTCACGGAGGAGCCAGCCAACGTCCTCCACATATCCCCTTCCCGGCGTTTCAACGAAGGGAATTCCCTCACGCAGGCAGAGCTCCCTTGTCTTCGGCGTGCTTCGCGAGAGGGCTACGATGGTTTCTCCGACCTTCTTTGCCTGCTCGTAAATCCTCAGGAGCATTGGTTTTCCGCCAACATTCAGGACGGGCTTTTCCCGGCCCATCCGGCTCGACCTTCCGCCGGCGAGGATGACTATCACAGGTACCACCACACAAACGCCAGCACCAGGAGCGTCCCGGCCCTCGTTATCTCCGCCACAGCCCCAAGACAGTCGCCGTTTATCCCTCCAAAATTGTCGAGGGAGAGCTTGATGACGTAGGTGCCAAAGACAATCCCCAGTAAGCCGGTAAGCGAGGTTGGTGAGTAAAACGCTACCGGGGCATACAGGAGCGCGTAAAGGAGCATCCCAACCGCGAGCTGCCTCCTGTCCATCCCCTCCATGAAGTAGGAGCCGAGCCCCCGGCCGAGCGGCCTCTTCGTTGCGAGCCCGAGGAGCATGGTGAACTTTGAGTTCAGTTCGGCGATGTAGAGTGCGTAGAACGGCACTAGGGGGAGAGAGTAAACCTGGAGCATGAGAACCATGAGAGCGGCAAAAACCCCCGCTATGCCCGTGTTGACGTCCTTCATTACTTTGATCTTCATTTCCCTCTCGCCCTTGACCATCACCCCGTCGGCCCAGTCGGCCAGACCGTCGAGGTGAAGGAGGCCTATTGTAAAGTAGAGTGCCAGAACCGCCAGGACGTTGGCAAGGGGCAGGTTGAGATAGAGCACAACGACTGGAAGGGCCGAACTGAGTAATGCGACCAGGGGAAAGGCCCAGAGCTCATGTTTAGCCTTCTCAAAGTCTCCCCTGATAGGTATTCGCGTGAGGAATGGCAGGACGTTTCTCACACGCTCACCTCTGTTCTCTTCTCCTCAAATTCCCCCCTGAGGCTTGAGAGCGTTCCCTCATCAACGAACGCTAAGACAACGCCGCAGTCGAGACAGAGATAGGGCGTTGCCTCGATGAATGGCCTCAGCACGCCAGTCGTTTTGCTCTTCCATGGAGGTTGCCAGAAGAAGCGGGAATAAGCGCCTCTTTTCGTCTTGCTTCGCACCATCGTTCCACCGCAGAGGGGACACTTCCGGGTTTTAACCTTGGTCATCGAAACCACCTTCAAAGAGCTTTGTCATACAGCCCGCTATAAACCCTCCGACTGCGTCATCCAAGAACGGTGGCAGCTCGGCAAGAATTCCGGGCTTCCTGGTATCGTAGTAAAAGAAGTTGAAGAGCGCCATCTTGCCCCCGATGTATTCGGCTATGTCTATCCCTATCAGCTCGTCGGCCACCAGATTGACCGGGTCTCCCTCGACTCTGAAGTTTTCCTCAAGGAGGAGCGCCGCCGTCAGGAGCGACTGGACGTTGACGTCGTTGAGATAGCGGAGTATAAGCTTCCGAAGCTTTTCCCGGACATCCCCGCGGTCATCCCCGATGTAGAGCGCCATCGCTGTGTCGAGGACTGCATCAAGCGTTACACCGTGATTTTCGAGCTTTTGTAAGAGTTCCCCCGCGTTCATGCCCTCACCAGCCCGAACCTCAGCCAGTGATATCTATCTCCCTCCTCTACGGAGTTTATTTCCAGCTCAAACCTTTCCTCAAACAGGGGAGAGGCCAGAACCACGGTGTGGAACTCGCCGAACTCCCCAACTGGCTCAACGTGGGGGTAGGCCTCCAAAAAGCCCTCCAGGTCGTCCTTCGAACGGAAGGTGTAGCCCAGGGCTTTCTGGGGGAGCTTTTCCCGGTCAACCGCTATTATCGCCCACTCGAAGCCATCTTTGAGCATGTTCTCGGCCAGTCTAAGGGTGTTTCTTCCCCATAGGGGCTCAAGGGCGTCGATCCCGGCTTTTTCTGCAAGCCCTTCGACCCATTTCCTGTGATCTTCGAGAAGAACGTCCCCGGCTATCAGGTAATCGACGCCGAGAGAGCCTATAAACTCTGCCAAAGCTCCGCTTCCCTTACCCATATCAAAGGTGAGTAACTCTTTCCCCGTCGCTTCGGCGAGCGTCTTCAGGGGCCTGAGGTTCTCCCAGTGCGGAGAGAGCCCTATCGTAGTTTTGAGAACCAGGAGGTATGGGACGTCTATTCCACTCTCCTCTGCCAGGTGGAGTGCATAGAGACCATCCTTGCCGCCCGAGAAAAACGCGATACCCTTTTCTCCCAACCAAACCACCAAAGCTATAAACCCCCTGGACTTTTTATCCATTATGCTCCTGAGGTTCGAGAGGCTTGAGAGAATCGGGGAGGTCTACGTCAACCCGGCGAACCTGAGGGTCCGTCCCCTGCTCCTGAGGGACTGGAGGGACTTTTTAAGCTTGGACGAGAGGACGTACGGGGTCTACGCGAGGACGATATACAACCCAAGAGAGCGCTTCCTCGTTGTGGACGCGAAGGACGAAAGAACCGCCCGGAAGCTTGAGACCCTCTACCGCGAACTTCTCAGGGAGCCTCTGAGGTTCTGCCGCGGGGAGTACCACCGCTACCAGCTCCAGGTTGGGGAGTTCGAAGGCCTCCCCTTCGCCAACGGCTGGACGGGCTCGGGGGTCGTCCTCGTCGGGGAGGCGCCGGGGAGAAAGGGCTGCGGAAAGACGGGGATATGCTTCTACCGCGATGCCTCCGGGATGCTGCTGAGGAAAACGCTATTCACCCTGAGCATCAATCCCGACTT
>JALTCK010000074.1 GCA_027074805.1 Thermococcus sp.
CTGGTGATCGATGGAATGAGACATTTTCCGGGGGTTCTAGTAGTCAATGTTGTCTACACTCTTTTGCTCCTAATCTTCATAGGGATCTCGACCATACCCATTGTTGTGGGAGCCATGACATTTCCGACCGGGGCAGTTTTGATATTCCTCGGGCTGCTCCTCTTGATTTTCACAGCGGCGTTTGCGGTGGGCTTGTCGTCCCTCGCGATCCCTGCCTACGTCAAAAACGGGAGCATTGGTGGAGCATTTGAAGGATTAGGGCTAGCGTTCAAGAACGTTGCTTCAAGCACCGGTTTTGGATTCCTGCTCATGGTAGGGGTCTTAGCAATAAGCCTTGCATCATCCCCGATAGCCTTCATCGTTAGCTACACGATACCTAGGGAGATAGTTCCTTACGTCTCGGCGCTCCTCCAAGCCCCCTTTGATGCCCTTCTGTACCTGTTCCTGTGGACGGGAGGAGTTGCTTTTTACAGGGAACTGAAGAAAAAAGAAGAACTTGAGGAAATTGACAAAGAGCTGGCTGATCTGGGGATTGAACTTTAAATGCCCTTCTTTTCTTTTGCCGCCCTCACGAGACCGTGGAACACGGGAGCTGGCCTGAAGGGGCGGGACTTGAACTCCGGGTGGAACTGTGTAGCTATGAAGTATCTGTGTCCTGGAAGCTCGAGTATCTCCATCCGCCTCTCGTCATCACCAGCTATGCCACTGAAAACGAGACCAGCCTCTTCGAATTTCTTGATGTATTCAGGGTTGACCTCCCAGCGGTGTCTGTGCCTTTCATAAATTATTTCTTTCCCGTAGAGTTCCTTTGCAAGTGTGTTTGGTTTTATGTGGACTGGATACGCGCCGAGCCTCATAGTCCCTCCGAGTCTATTCAAATCCCTCTGCTCAGGCATTAGGTCAACGACTGGGTAGGGTGTTTGCGGATTTATTTCCGTTGAATGTGCGTCTTTAAGACCCAAAACATTTCTCGCGAATTCCACAACGGTGAGCTGGAAGCCGAAGCATATCCCAAGGAACGGTATGTTTTTCTCCCTTGCATACTGGATAGCCCTCATCTTGCCCTCGGTGCCGCGTGCGCCGAAGCCACCTGGAACTATTATTCCATCAACTCCTTCCAAGAGCCTAGCTCCAGCCCTCTCTATGTCCTCGGCCTCTATCCACCGTATCTTCACCTTAACGCCGTTGGCAACGCTGGAGTGCTTTAAAGCCTCCTTTATGCTCAGGTAGGAGTCGGAGAGCTTGACGTACTTTCCCACAATAGCTATCTCGACACTTTCCTCGAGGTTCTTGTATTTCTCCACAATTTCGGCCCACCTCTCAAGTTCAGGTTCTCTCTCCGGTAGGCCAAGCCTCTTGGTGAGATATCTGGCAAGTCCTTCATTCTCAAGCATAAGGGGAACATTATAGGTGTCCTCTACATCGTAGGCGCTTATCACTGCCTCCTCTGAGACGTTGGTGAAGAGGCTTATCTTCCTTCGGGCACTCTCCTCGAGTTTATCCTCGGAACGAGCGACTATTGCATCTGGCTGGATCCCGAGAGAGCGGAGCTCCTTCACGCTGTGCTGCGTAGGCTTCGTCTTCTGTTCGCCGACGACCTTGAGCTTTGGCACGTAGGTGACGTGGACAAAGGCGACGTTCTCCCGGCCCTCTTCAAGCTGCATCTGCCTCGCCGCCTCAAGGAATGGCATGCTTTCAATGTCTCCTACTGTCCCGCCTATTTCGACTATGACGACGTCGTAGTCCCTCGCTATTCGCCTTATGCGCTCCTTGATTTCGTTAGTGACGTGAGGTATGACCTGAACGGTTGCCCCGAGGTACTCCCCTTTCCTCTCCTTCTCAATGACGGCCGAGTAGACTTTTCCTGTGGTTATGTTGTGGTCGAAGCTCAGGTTGGTGTCGAGGAATCGCTCGTAGTTCCCGAGGTCGAGGTCAACCTCGCCACCGTCGTCGAGCACAAAAACCTCCCCGTGCTGGTAGGGGTTCATGGTTCCTGCATCGTAGTTGAGGTAGGGGTCTATCTTAATGTTGGTCGTTCTAAAACTTCTCGCCTTCATGAGCATCCCCAGGGAGGCGCTGGTTATACCTTTCCCAAGGCCGCTGACAACACCACCCGTGACGAATATGAACTTGGTCATGGCAAAACCTCCAGAGGTTATGTCGTTCCTTGATTGGTGGATGCTTAAAAGCTTTGTCAGCCTTCTGACCTAAACAGGGG
>JALTCK010000075.1:0-516 GCA_027074805.1 Thermococcus sp.
GAGAAGCAGAGAGGAGGAAAGGTGATTTAGCGGGTCCCTGCTTTCATTTATCCTCCGGCGTCAGCCCCTAAGGTCCTCCTCACCCCTCGGGAATCCGCCGTACTCATCATCCGCCAGTTCAGGCAAATGCATAGAAGACGAGAGCGCCGATCAGACCACCGAGAAGGGATGCCAGAAAGTTAGTGGAGTTGTTGTTGGTAATTCCCCTGTTCTCGAGGGTGGCGCCAATGAGGCTGTCGAGGTTAACCCCAATCCACCCTCCAGTTACAACCGCAAAGAGCATCGTGAGGTCGTGAGAAGTCAGAGAAAGGGCAAATAGCGCGATGATAAGTGCACCCAGAAAGGCAAAGAACTCGCCGGCAAGGGAAATCGCACCGTTGGTTCCGGGTCTTGCCGGCTTGAGGCTGGTTATCAGGCGCGGGTTCTTCCCAAGAACCTTCCCGAGTTCACTCGCAAGAGTATCACCGTTTGCCGTCGCTATGGCAGCGAAACTCGCCGCCCAGAAGGCGTCCCTGT
>JALTCK010000075.1:526-2211 GCA_027074805.1 Thermococcus sp.
CCATGCACTCGATGGCCAGAAATATTACCGCGGGGAGACCGTTCCCCAGTACATTACCCCAGCTTCTCATCCCGTTCCCGCTCTGAGCGACTCCCATTCTCGCTTTTTCTGAGAAGCGATATTTAGTAGCCATCACGCCAAGGATAACGAAACTCAACATTGCCAAGAAGGGATACAAGCCTCCAAATTCGACCACGGCAAGACCAACTAAGGCCGCTGCAAGAGAACCCCTTCCATCCAAAGCTTTGGCCTTATATGCCCCCAGGCCAAGCACTGCCATCACTGCAACGTCCACTGCTATCCTCTCCCACATCACTGTCACCTACCTTGTCTCCATAAAAGAAGCTTTATTATTCTTTCCCTCGTCGGATGCCGAAGGTAGTAAAAGAGATTGACCTCAGAGGGTCTCAAACTTCACCACATCGGTGACGAAGGTAATATCCATCTTCTCAAGTCCCGGTATCTTCTTGGAGATCAGGGATATTATCTTTTCGAGCTCCTTCATATCCTTCGGCCCTATGACATGGACTATGAGGTTGTGGGCACCTATAGCTCTCTCTATTATCTTAACCTCCTCTATCTGGCGGAGGTTCCCAATCACCTCATCGATGTCCACGCTTGGTCTGAGGGTTATTCCGAGAACAACATGACTGTAGCCGAGGGCATCGTAATCCGGAATAACCGTGTACTTCTTTACGATTCCTGACTTTTCAAGTCTGTCCATCCTCCTCGAGACCCTTTGCCTGGTAGTCCCTAGTATTTCGGCAAGCTCCTTGTATGTAAGCCTCGCATCCTTAGAAAGGAGCTTCAAAATCTTCATGTCGATTTCAGATATTCCCTTAACCATGCCAACTCCCCCATCTTGTAAATTCTTCAATGTTTAAGGATATACACAAATAAATGTTGATTTCCATATAAAAGCCTTTTCCCTTTTGGACCCAAATCGAAACTTTTTGGAAAGCCTAATGCCTTTAACTTCACGGAATTTTCGAAAAAAAGTAGAACCTCGTGTTACATTTACGCCCTTAAGTAGCCTCTACTTTCCATCTATGCCTATCCCGAGATTTATACTTCTCAATACTCTCTGCTAAAGCCTCCAAAATGTCAATCCCGTAATGATTGGCAATGCAAGTAAGAGCAAACATGACGTCTCCAATCTCCTCGTTTACTTCCTCAAGAGATCCCGAGCCTTTGGGACCCTCTAAGGCCAGAAGGGCCTCGGAGAGCTCCCCCAGTTCTTCCATAAGTGCAGCGAGCATTTCAAATGGTCTCCAGTAGCCGCCAAAATTAGAGATAACCTCATCCACATGCCTCTGGAGCTCGTTCATTGAGATCCCTCACAGAACCTCCGATTTAACGGCTTCGAGGTACATTTTGAACTTTTCCAGATCAGTTCTGTAAAAATGCATCTTTCCCACTTTTTTCTCTAGGATGAGGCCTGCCTCCCTGAGCGTTCTGAGGTGATGGCTTATCAGCGTCTGATCCCTACCAAGGGCCTCGGAGATTATGCATACACACAGCCACCCCTTGCTTAGAAGTTTGAGCATCTGAAATCTCAGGGGGTTCGAAACAGCCTTGAGAAACCCCAGGATTTCCATATTCACACTGGTATCCAGGTCAATATCAAGGTCAGGAATGCCCTCACGTTCATGGCTCCGAAGAACCGTCATCTTCTGCTTTTCATC
>JALTCK010000076.1 GCA_027074805.1 Thermococcus sp.
CATTCTAAACCGGGAAAAGCTTTATAACCGAACTTTTTAAGTTAAGCCGACAAGCTCATCAGAGGATGGTGGTGTGTTATGGGAAGAAGGGAAGAGATGATTGCGAAGATTAAGGAGTTGATGACCCAGCCTGAGAGGATCAGGAACATGGGTATCGCCGCTCACATTGACCACGGTAAAACGACTCTGAGCGACAACCTGCTCGCTGGGGCTGGCATGATCAGTGAGGAGCTAGCCGGAAAGCAGCTCGTTTTAGACTTCGACGAGCAGGAGCAGGCGAGGGGAATCACAATCAACGCCGCTAACGTCTCGATGGTCCACAACTACGAGGGTCAGGACTATCTCATCAACCTGATTGATACTCCTGGTCACGTCGACTTTGGCGGTGACGTTACAAGGGCCATGCGTGCCATAGACGGTGCGATCATCGTTGTCGACGCCGTCGAGGGCGTCATGCCCCAGACCGAGACTGTCCTCAGGCAGGCTTTGAGAGAGTACGTCAAGCCTGTCCTCTTCATCAACAAGGTCGACAGGCTCATCAAGGAGCTCAAGCTCGGCCCGAACGACATCCTCAACCGCTTTGCCAAGATCATCACCGACGTCAACAGGCTCATCAAGAAGTACGCTCCAGACGAGTTCAAGAGCCAGTGGATGGTCAGGGTTGAGGACGGAAGCGTCGCCTTTGGAAGTGCTTACTACAATTGGGCCCTCAGCGTCCCATACATGAAGAAAACAGGTGTTTCATTCAAGGACATCGTCGAGCTCACCAACAGCGGTGACCTCAAGACCCTCAGGCAGAAGGCCCCGCTCCACGTTGTCGTCCTCGATATGGTCGTCAAGCACCTCCCGAACCCGCTCGAGGCCCAGAAGTACAGGATCCCGCACCTCTGGAGGGGAGACGTCAACAGCGAGATCGGTCAGGCCATGATGCGCTGCGATCCGAAGGGCAAGATGGTGATGGTCGTCACCAAGATCATCCTCGACAAGCACGCTGGTGAGGTTTCAACAGGCCGTGTCTGGAGCGGTACGGTGAAGACCGGCCAGGAGGTCTACCTCATCAGCGCGAAGAGGAAGGCCAGAGTCCAGCAGGTAGGCATCTACATGGGGCCTGAGAGGATCAACATGGAGGCCGTTCCTGCAGGGAACATAGTTGCAGTCACCGGTCTACGTGATGCAATGGCCGGTGAGACCGTATCGGTTGAGCAGATTGAGCCATTTGAGGCGCTCCACTATACCAGTGAGCCAGTTGTTACGGTAGCCATCGAGGCTAAAAACGTCAAGGACCTTCCAAAGCTAATAGAGGCCCTAAGACAGCTTGCCAAAGAAGACCCGACGCTCCACGTTAAGATCGATGAGGAAACCGGTCAGCACCTCCTCAGCGGCATGGGTGAGCTTCACCTCGAGGTTAAGCTCGTCAAGCTCAAGGAGGACTGGAAGCTCGACGTCGATGTCAGCCCGCCGATCGTCGTCTACCGCGAGAGCGTCACCAAGCAGAGCCCGATAGTCGAAGGGAAGTCACCGAACAAGCACAACAGATTCTACATAACGGTCGAGCCAATGCCGGACGAGATATACGAAGCCATCCACGAGGGCTTTATCCCTGAGGGCAGACCCAAGAACCCGAAGGAAGTGGCTAAGAAGCTCGCCGAGCTCGGTATGGACTACGAGGTGGCTAAGGGCATAGTGGACATCTACAACGGCAACATGTTCCTTGACAACACCAAGGGTATCCAGTACCTCAATGAGGTCATGGACCTTCTCGTGGACGGATTCCATCAGGCAATGGACGAAGGGCCGCTGGCAAGGGAGCCGGTAATGAAGGTCATAGTTAGGCTCCACGATGCGAAGATACACGAGGACAACGTCCACCGCGGTCCGGCCCAGATATATCCGGCCATCAGAGGGGCCATCCAGTGCGCCATGATGAAGGCTAACCCAGTGCTTTATGAGCCATACCAGAAGGTCATCATCAACGTGCCCTACGAGTACATGGGGGCAGTCAGCAGGGAGATCAACCAAAGGCGTGGACAGCTCATCGACATGAGGCAGGAAGGAGAGGTCATGATAATCATCTCGGAGGCGCCCGTTGCAGAGATGTTTGGGTTTGCTGGTGCCATCCGTGGAGCGACCAGCGGAAGGGCTCTCTGGAGTACGGAACATGCGGGCTTCAAGCGTGTTCCGGGAGAGCTTGCCACGAACATAATCAGACAGATACGCCAGAGGAAGGGCCTCAACCCAGAGCCCCCGAAGGAGCAGGACGTCTGCCCGCAGCAGTGAGCGGGCCTACCCCCTCTTCTTCATTGCTTTTATGACTTCCTCAAAGGGCGCGTCGGTTTTTATAGCAGTGGGGGAAAAATGGGTTCTACTGGCCGAATATCCGAGTTCTCTGAGTTTCTCAATTACCTCGCTGACCTTCACCACCTCGAGGCCGTTTCTTCTCGCGAGGGCGTGGGTGTCGTAGTGGAAGGGAACGTCGAGCTCATTAACCAATAGCTCAACGAAGGGCAGAGTCTTTCTGTGGGCGGGTTCGAACTCCTTCAGCTCCCTCTTGAGCCCTTCCATGAAGTCAGTGTCTTTCAACGGGCCGAGCCACATCGGGCCGAAGGCTCCGGATTTTGAGGGGAGAAAGTTCATCTCGTAGGCAAATCTACCGCTCTCCTCCTGCCACAGGTAGCCGAGATTTGATAGGCTCTTATCGGCCTTCTTCGCGCCGCTCTCCAGCCTGAGGAAAGCCCTGAAGTAGTGGTCACGGTAGTAGGCGAGGAGAACACCAACGCCCAGGTCGTACTTGGCCGCGTATCTCAGAACAGTTCCGATGAGAATCCTCAGCCCGGCTTCGTGGCAGAGCTCCCCCCTTATAGGCTCCGCCAAGTATTTCCGAAGGCAGGCGTTTCTGTATGCCCCGCAGAGGACGCCGGTGTCGGTGGCAGTGATAGCTAAGACTCCTCTCCTCTTCACGCTCCTCAAAGCCGTGTCAAGGAACTCCACCGGCGAGCCGAAGGGGTCCAAATCCAGGAAGTCGAAGTAGCGGAACTTCTCGGCCATGAGCCAGTTGGCATCGCCATGGTTAACTATGAGGGTTTTTTCGCCCTTAAACACAAACCGTTTATCGCCCAAGGGTTTTCCTTTCACCCCGAGGTTCAGCTCGACATTTTTGAGAATGAGGTTGAAAGCCTCCCCACTTATGTCGTTAAGCCAGGTCTCTTCCACCGGAGTCTCGAGGGAATAGCGGATACCCCTTATTCCAGTCGCCGAAAGTGCGTCGAGAGCGTTTTTCGACTTCAAGACCCTAAGGGCAAGGACGCTGAGGTCCCGATTGAGGGCCATCACAGGGTTGTAGAAAACGGGAGCATCGTAAATCCTCTCAGCCTTTGGAACCAGTATTCTCGCGAGTCCCTCCCTCACCTCGATTAGCTCCATCCTCTCACCGGAGAAAGAAAAGGTGGGGACGTTTAAAGGATTTCGACGTAGTCGCCGAGGGCCTGACCCGGAAGACCGGGCCTGAAGTAGGCCTTAACTTCTCCCCTCTTACCGTGGGGCTTGAGAATCCTGCCGTACATCTTCCTGCCGGTCGGCGTCCTCCAGACGACCTTTCTGCCGATGAGCCCCGAGGCCGCGGCCCGGTCGTTCACATCAAGGGGCTTCAGAATCATGTGGTGGTTGTTCTGGTGCTCCTTTGTACCGACGTAGGCAAGGACGATGGCCCTTCTCATCGCCCTCACCTCCACCGATCGCTTCTTTTTGAACTAGTTTTTAAGTTTTATTGCCACTCAAGAGGCATTCAAGTCCATCGTCTATATCAAGGACTTCCCGGAGGGACTTTATCTTCATGAAGTTCTGGCGCTCGAAGAGAAGTGCAACGTCACTCTTGTAAGGGGAAGCCTTCTGAACGAGGAGAGTATTGTCATCCAGAACGTAGGTGAAGCGACTGGGACTGTCGTCAACCCAGACGAAGGGCTCGTCGGGATATAGCTCGCGCAGGGTCTCGAACTTCTGGAGCATGTCCTTGGTGCCCTTGAAGGTTATAACCTCATCGAACTCCTCGTACCAGCCGGTGCGCCTCATGAAGATGACCTTGCCGCCGGGGTATGTGTGCTCTCCGGAGAAGCTGATGACGTATCTCCCGCGCCCTCTCAACTCTCGAATTACCTTGCGGGCAAAGGGATAATCCTTGATGTACTTGGGCATAAGCTTGTAGTACTCGTGAATCGTTCCCTGTGCAACGAGTTCGTGAATGACGCCGAGGTACTGGTAGGTCAGCTTTCCCTTTATAAAGAGGAAAAGGGCCTTGTAGTAGTCCTCATAGAGGTCGCTTTCGATTACGGCGGGCATTGTCTTCTCTATGGCAATCTGCAGGGCCTTTTCAACGGCCTGGGTGCTGTCCACCAGCGTCCCGTCGAAGTCAAAGAGGTAGATTACCATGGTTCAATGTATCTCTCTCAGGGTTATAAATTTTGGCATCCCGAAAGGGTTTTATTTCCCCTCCCACTACCCTCCTGCAGGTGGTTGCCCCATGAGGATATCAAGACTACAGGAGTTTCTGGCCGAGAAAGAACTCGATGGTGGAATCATAACTTCACGGGAAAACCTGTACTACTTCACAGGAAGCGCACCGGTTCTCGGAGGCTATCTCGTAGTTACTCCAGATGATGCTTTGTTCATCGTCCCCGAACTCGAATACGAAGAGGCGAAGGAGACATCCAAAGTCCCCGTGGAAAAGTTCAAGACCGGGAAGGAGTTATACGAAAGGCTCTCCGGCTTTGGGCTGAGGAGAGTTGGAATAGAAGGAAAGATCAGATTCTCATCGGTTCAGACCCTTCGTGAGAAGGCTGGAATCAATGATTTTGAGCTGGTGGACGACGTCATCAAGGAGCTCCGCATAATTAAAGCTCCAGAGGAGATAGAGGCCATAGAGGCCGCCTGCAAAATAGCTGACCAGGCCATGATGGCAGCGCTGGAAGAGATAAGCGAGGGCAGGCGCGAGAGGGAAATCGCCGCCAAGATGGAGTACGTCATGAAGATGAACGGTGCTGAAAAGCCCGCCTTCGACACGATAATAGCGAGCGGCCCCCGCTCCGCTCTGCCGCACGGGGTGGCGAGCGACAGGAGGATAGAGAAGGGCGATTTGGTGGTCATCGACGAGGGCGCGCTCTACAGGCATTACCACTCGGACATGACGAGGACGATAGTTGTTGGCAGTCCAAACGAGAAGCAGAAGGAAATCTATGAGATAGTCCTTGAGGCCCAGAGGAAGGGCGTTGATGCGGCGAGGCCAGGGATTACCGCCAAAGACCTTGACACCATCGTGAGGGACGTCATAGCGGACTACGGCTACGGCGACTACTTCATCCACTCAACCGGGCACGGCGTGGGCCTTGAGATACACGAGTGGCCCGGGGTGAGCCAGAGGGACGAGACCGTGCTTAAGCCTGGTATGGTGATAACGGTCGAGCCTGGCATCTACATCCCCAAGTTCGGCGGCGTCAGGATAGAGGACACCATAGTCATTACCGAGAACGGCGCCAGAAGGCTCACCAAGACGGAGAGGGAGCTTATTTAGCTTTTTCTAACATCTTCTAAGGAAAACTTAAAAGCAATTCGACGTTACTTAATTTTGAAGAGGATAGAAGAAGCTTTGGAGGTGGCAGCATGTCGGTCAGCGGCCTTGAGGAGGGAATGGAGAGGATGAACGAATCTGGGATTGATCTTTCCACGATTTCCAACGTCTCGAAGTCGGGAATGGGGCTGGTAGAAGTCATAATACAGATTTTGAGTGAGAACGAGGTAAGGATGAGTTTCAGGGACTTTAAGATGGACGGAGAGGTAAGGTTCAGGCTCGAACCCCTCAAAAGGGAATGACTGGTGGTCCTATGGACATCCATTCCCTTTTTAGAATTATCCTGATCTTCCAGAACGCGATATGTTGCGGCTCGGTTACGGTATCCGTTGGAGAGGACTCCTTTACTGTGACGAGAGAGGAAATCATAATCGATATCCACGACCCCGAGAAAATGAAAAAGCTGATGGACGCGGTTTCGCCACTCCTTGGATCCAGAGAGGGCGGAATGAAGGAGAAAAAGAAGATGATGGATGAAATGAAGCTCTACGCCGAGGATCTCGCATCGAAAGGCAAGACTGCTATAATAAAGTACCAAGGAAGAGAGGTCATGAGAATGGGTGCCAAAGCAAACTCCCTTCTTATGAAGAGCTTCGGGATGAAGCATATCGAAATCAAATACAACCTTAACACGCTTCGGATGATGAAGGGCTTCATGTAACTGCCATATTTTTAAACCACGATTCTTATTCTTTCGGGGGTGAAAGAGTGCAGATAATCCACCAGGACATCAAGGAGGGCAAGGTGAAGGTCAAGGCCGAGACCCTGGATGACCTCTGGCACCTCTATCACATAATTGACCCAGGTGACACGGTTTATGCCAAAACTCTCCGCAAGCAGAGCCAGAGGAGCGATTCTCTGAGGGCAGAGAAGGTCGAAGTAATTCCGGTTTTCCTCGGCGTTAGGGCCGAGAAGATAAACTTCCACAAGTTTGCCAACCAGGTTCGCGTTACCGGTCCGATAGTCTACGCGAGCAGGGAGGACGTTCCCCTTGGAAAATACCACACGATAGCGATAGAGGAGGGAACCGTCGTCACCATCCAGAAGCCCCGCTGGAAGGAGCACCACATCGAAAGGCTGAAGGAAGCCGTTGAGGCCTCCAAGAGGGCGAGGGTAATGATAGTCGTCATCGACGACGGCGAAGCCGACATGGCCCTCGTGAGGGAGTACGGGCTGGAGATTCTCAACAGCATACGCCACAACCTCGGCGGGAAGAGATACAACACCGATCGCGAGAGCGAGGAGAAGAAGTTCTTCCACGACGTTGCGAGGACAATGGAGGAAGTGGTGAGGCGCGAGAAGGTCGAGAAAGCCATCGTTGCCGGCCCCGGCTTCGTCAAGGAAGACTTCTACAAGTTCCTGCAGGAGAACTACCCGGAGCTTGCAAAAAAGGTGGTCATAGAGGACACCAGCGTTACGGGAAGGACGGGCATCTACGAGGTCATCAAGCGCGGAACCGTTGAGCGGGTTTACCACGAGAACCGCGTCGCCAGGGAGATACAGCTCGTTGAGAAGGTGCTTGAAAACATAGCGAGGAACAACGGCTTAGCGGCGTACGGTCTCAGGGAGGTGGAGGAGGCCGTTAACTATGGTGCCGTGGAGACGCTTTTAGTGCTTGATGAGCTCCTGAAGGGTGAGCACAGGGAGAAGATCGAGGAGCTGATGGACGCGGTTCGCTACTCGCGCGGTGAAGTTGTCGTTGTCAGCTCGGAGCACGAA
>JALTCK010000077.1 GCA_027074805.1 Thermococcus sp.
CGAGGATACTCTACAACAGAGCTATAGCCAAAGCTATCTTTGGGCTGGAGATAGAGTATCATCCAAGGGGACTCGTTACAACCCCTGTTTCGCGCTACCTCTTCCTGAAGACGTTCCTGCGCGGGGGAGAGAAGGTTCTAGAGATAGGGACGGGACACACGGCTTTGATGGCCCTCATGGCGGCGAAAATATTCAACTGCGACGTTACCGCGACGGAGCTTGATGACGAGTTCTTCGAGTACGCTATGAGGAACGTTGAGCGGAACCTCGCTAAGATAAGGCTCATCAAGAGCGATGGGGGGATAATAAAGGGAGTAATCCTCGAGGGGGAGAGGTTCGACGTTATCTTCTCCGCCCCGCCTTACTATGACAGGCCGACAAGGGGAGTTCTAACGGAGAGGGAAGGCGTTGGGGGTGGAAGATACGGCGAGGGGTTCTCGGTGAGGCTGATCGAGGAGGCCTCGGGCTATCTGAACCCCAGAGGAAAGGTCGCCCTTTTCCTCCCCGACAAGGAGCCCCTGATTAAGGCCATAACGGAAAAGGGAGAAGAGTTAGGTTACTCAGTCAGGGACATCAAGTTCAAGGCCGGGACGAGGTGGAGGCACAGCCTGATCCTCAAATTGTGAGATGCTACCCCCTGCTTAGTGGAACCAGTGCCCAGACGAGAATTGCGAAGAGTAGCAGTCCGGTTACGTTCTCTTTGGTAGAGGTTCCGTGGTAGAAAGAGCCAATGAGAGCAAGGACAATTAGGAGAGTTACGAACGAGGCGAACTTTTTGGAATCCTTAAGCTCACTAAAGTGATCAACGAAGAGGAAGGCCATTAGCGTTACGGGAACAAGGCTCAGCACGAAGAGAACCGCCCTCCAGAGTGGACTGGTTAAGTAAGAACCCGCCACCTCAAGGATTGCGTAGAGAACGAGGCCAAGAATGCCGCGCGCAAGTCTCATATCACCACCCCCTCCTGTGTCTGTACCAGATACGTAGAGGCACCACTATGATCGTAACGAGCAGTGAAGTAACCGGCACCCAGACAGCGGGTATTCTCCCATCGGCTGCTCCCCACAAAAACGTGAGGGTCATGAAGAGTAGTAAGAACATTGGCACGCCTCTCAGCAGTTCCTCCTTCGTGATGTCATCCATTGAATCACCTCCACAGGATGTTGCTCCCAATCATGATCTCACAATCCCGAAATCCCAACGGCAATAAACCAGCCGAGAATTGCTCCAAGTATGGAGATTAACCCAACGCCAAACCCAATTTTAACCGATCTGCCCCCGAACTTTTGAAGCAATGCCGTAAAAAGCATGATGTATCCAATAACCACCAATAGCCAAAACACCCCGGAGTTATGCCCTCCAACAAGCAACCCTGCCACCAGTCCGTACAGTAGGGTAACGCCAAAGGTTACCGGGACCTCCCGCTCCGGCATGCGACCACCAGATGGAGTAAAAGTACCGGACCCTATAAACCTTTACCAGCACAGGATGCTAAAATTTCCTCTTTCACTAAGTTCTTTTAGACCCTGCTTAAAGGACCAATTACAGGAGCGTGCGCGGTAAATATGGGACACGGCGGGACTCAGACCGTGGGCGTCTCAGCACTCACGCCGGTCTCAGGGGAGGTGCTTTCTCCTCATCGTCCCGTCAATCACTTCATGTTCTCCACGTATAGGAAGAGCGCTTTAAGGTATTCAGTGTCCTTTGAGGCCATGAGTATCGGGTGATCTGGAGCCTGCGTTCTGTAAGGCTCGAGCATCTTTAGGAACTTCCCGGCCTTAGCGGCGGCCGCTATCACCATATCCTTGAAGGCCTGCATGTCAACGTGCTGGGAGCAGGAGGCAGTAACGAGTATTCCACCCTCCCTGACGAGTTGCAGGCCGGCGTAGTTAACGTTGAAGTAGGCCCTGAGACCGCGCTTCAGATCCTTCTCGTGTTGGACGAAGGCAGGAGGATCGAGGATCACAACGTCGAATTTCTCACCGTGCTTTATCATCTCCTCCATGACCGGAAAGGCGCTCCCAACGATGTACTTCATCCTGTCCTCGACGCCGTTCAATTTTGCGTTCTCCTTCACCATTTTGATTGCCCAGGGAGACTTGTCCACCACTACAACCTCGTCGGCACCTGCAACGGCGGCGTGCATCGCGAAGCCGCCGGTGTAAGTGAAGACATCGAGAACCCTCATCCCCGGCTTAACATACCTCTCCAGTACAATACGGTTCTCTCTCTGGTCTAGGAAGAAGCCGGTTTTCTGGCCACGCATGTCGACAAGAAACTTTGCCTTTCCTTCTGTTATTATCGTACGATACTTCTCCTTGCCTAAGAGAATGCGCTCGATTTCCGGTAGCCCTTCTCTCCGCCTTGATCTCCCAGTGTTCTTCTCGAAGACAGTCTCTATCTCCGGCTCTGCCTCCATTATTGCCTCGGCCACCTCGAGCTTGAAACGCTCCATACCCACGCTCGAAATTTGGACCGATGCTATCTCATTGAAGCGGTCAACTATCAAACCAGGCAAATAGTCAGCCTCGCCGTAAACCATGCGATAGGCCTTATCATAGCCGAGCACCTTCTTCCGGTACTCGTTGGCCTTCATTATCCTCTCGCGGAAGAGTTCCTTGTTCACTTCAGTCTCGCGGTCCTTCGTTATGAGCCTCACCATTATGTTTGAGTGTGGGTTGACGAAGCCCTTGCCGAGGAACTTGCCGCCCCGGGTGTAAACCTCCACTACATCTCCTGGCGAGAACTCACCCTCCGTTCTCACGACGCCTTTCTTAAAGACTATCATTGCGCCCTTTCCTATTGCTCTCGCTGCCTGAGCATCAACTATCACCCTCGCCATTCTCCCACCTGAGTCCCCTACTCAGAGGGGTTTAAAAATGGCGCGGCGATAGATATATAACCTCCCGAGTCGAAGTTAGTCTGGTGATTCTATGGACTTCGAGGTAGTGAGGGAGTTCTTGGAGGAGATTGGTGCCGACTGGACAGAGCTCGATGGAGAAATCCACCTCGAACCAGAGGTCTTCTACAGGGTCTGGAAATACCTGGGCCAGCCCGACCTTGAAACGTACGTTATAGAGGATGAGGTGGTGGAGCCAGGTTCTTACGACCCTCCTGAAATGAAATACACAGAAATGAAGACTGTAAAGATAAAAAAGGTTTACTTCACAACCTTAGACGGCAAGAGGATCGTTACTGACTACTCTAGGTTTCAGAGGATTGCAAAGGAAAAGTCCTCCTGATCTTTTCTTCTATCCCACCAGTAAAGGGATCATCAAAACTCCCATGCAAGCCCTCCTGGCGACGCCTAGTGAGAGAGTGAAAAGGCCGAGAAGGGAAGATGATGCCAACACAAATACCCCGAGGAAGCCATCAAATATCCACGCCAATGCGAAGAGAAAAATCAGGATCCCCCCGTTCAAATAACCGTAAGGGATGTATCTAACCACCCTGAGAAGACCCAATGCCAACGGCTCTCCATATATCAAAACGAGAAGAGAGAGACTGACCGAAAGGAGTAAGTAAAACGGAAGGACTCCTCGAGAGATGGGGGGCATTCTAGCGACCACCCCGTTTCTAACCATGCCAGTTGTTAGATAATTTGTGAAGGAGAAGGCGAAGTTAGCAGTATTTATGGAAAAAACCGCGACCAGAAATGCCCTTTCCTCTCGGGAAAAGAGGGAGGCCAAAACTGCACCCTGAGATGGGGTGAAAGCCGGAATAATAGAAGCGAACATGCCCACGAGTGTCCCCAGGAAGGAAAACTTGAGAAAAGACCTAAACTGCATTCGGATTGAAGCATCCTCTCCCATGGGAGCTTCACCTTTCATCCCGATTAATACGGCAGGGATTCCAAAGAGACCCGTGAAGAGGGAATAGTAGGGGTGAGTTAGGGGGAGCCTGAAAACTAGGAGCCCCAAGATCCCAGAGAGAAGTATTATAAAAAGGGCTGCCAGGGCATTCTCTTTGGCGATTAGGATTATGAAAACTAGTAGCAGGAGCACAACAATTTTTCCCGCCTTCGGCGTGTAGAGAGCGGCAATATATGGATAAACAAATGAAAGAGGTACGAAAAAGATCACTGCAAGAGCACTCGCCCAGAGAGAAATCCTAACGACTTCCATTGCCCTCCCTCTGAGTGCGAGTCTATGGGCAGGCAGAACGGAAAGGGCCGTGCCTTCGTCCGGAATTCCCAGGAAAGTGGACGGAATCACGTCGAGGAAAGTGTGAACCAAGCCCATTGAGAAAAGAACGACAGGGTTTGTGACTCCGAGTTCTCCTATCGTGTTAACGTGTATCCCAGGCGTTACTCCCGTAAAAGTTCCCAAGAGAACCCCCACTAACACTTCCCGAAGCATACATCCTCACCAGAACGGATTTCAAGTGCTGGAACTCCACGATAGGTTGTGAACTCTCCATAGGCCGTTATGCTCTCATTGACAGTGAGGGAGAGATTTAGGGACTTTCTAAGCTTCAGCAACACCCAGCAGTTGCCCTCGCTGACGTTTGCCAAACCAAAGCCGTTCTTATACACTTTTACCCATTCAACCATCCCGTAAACTCTTACGAGGCCTTTGCCACCACATATAGAGTTGGGAAGCTCTTCCCTCAACTTTATAGTCCTGCAAGAAACGCATAGCAGAGAACCTCTCCGAACAAGGGCCTTAAGCTCAATCTCATCTCCGACTCGTGCGTTGATTCCTTTAAGGACTTTATTGGAGCAGTTCAGCCTTAAGCCCGAACGGCTTTTTGAAATCACCGTACAGTTACCAACCCCAATCTCCCCAATCCCTGCAGATCCGATTCCTCGAACCCTCGCCTCTCCCATGACAGTAACATCTCCTTCAGAATCAATCAGGAGAGATGGCCTCGAGTATCGCCGGGCTATCCCCAGAACTCCTATTCGCTTCCCAGGTTCTAAGTGAAAGCCGTATGGAAGGTACAATACGATTTCAGTGCTCCCGTTCCATATTATGGTCTTTTCACCCGACTGCAGGATGACACCCTCAACGATGACGGGAAGTCCGTCAATAAAGTCTTTCAAAAAGTCACCCACTGTGTAATTAAAGGGATAAAACCTAGAACCGTGAAAGATTCCCCTTAGGAGAACTTTGGAACCCTTAGGAGCGTTTATACAGTAACCCAGCCTTATCCTTTCAGGCGTCAGAAGATAACACCCCCTTGAGGGCCAGTAATAGCCCTCGATCTCATCCAGGGGGAAATCCGGGGATGTCTCCTCGATTTTTGAAACCTTCATTCTCTCTCCGTTCTGATAAAACCTGCCATAAACTCGGTATACTTCTCCGAGCTCCAGAGTCTTTGAAATGACAACACTGATCGAACCGTTTGTAAGTATGGAAAAACCAGCCGAGGAGTACACACATAGACCAGTGAAAGAGTCCTCCTGGGATACAGAAGAGATACAATACAATCCCAGAAATGAGGTTATAACGAGTACCACAAGTACAACTCTAAACCTGTGTAATCTGACCATGATAGAAAGTAAAAACTCAAACCTTAAAAAATTTTGGCTCAGTAAACCTCGCCACTTGGGTAGACAACGACCCCTTCTTCAGTTATCTCGAATGGGAACTTCTTCATCTGATGCTTTGTTTCCCTCATCTTCCTGATGAGGAGATAGCGTTTGAGCTCCACATCCCGCTCCATGAAGTCAAGGAGTATCACTCCCCTGGCGATATATTCCTCCATTCCGTACCTGCTTATCTTGCCCCTAGAGGGATCCGGTGCCTCTGTGGTCAAAATGGCCGTGACACCCATCTCGAGGAGGATAGTATTGAGTTGAAGGAGCACGTTCCTTATCTTCTTCTCCTCCTTAAGCCTGAAGGCTATTGACGGAATTGAGTCAATGAGGAGTCTCTTGGCCCTTATGGCTTTAACGACCCTGTATATGTAACGTAGAAAGTCTTCAGCGTTGAGATTACCTTCAAGAACAAAGCGTTCTTCCGATGGAAGGCCCACAACAGCGCTGACGCCATCGATTATTGCGAGCTTGCCCTCCATCTCGTACTTTTCGAGATCCCACCCAAAGGCCCTCATTTCCTTCCTGAGGTCTTGCGCTCTCTCTTCAAGGGTTACTATTACACCCGGCTCGTCGTAGAGCTCAACACCTTTGTAAACGAATTGAACCCCAAAGGTGGTTTTACCACTTCCTGTGGGACCCGTTACCAAGATAGTAGTTCCCTTTGGAAAGCCACCCTCGACCAGCTCATCAAAGCCCTGTATCCCGCTCTTCACACGGTCAACATGATAAGTCTCTTCCATGACAACCACCTTCATTCCACGGGGCCTCGTTCCACGCCAAACTTTAATAGGGACTATTTAGATATAAAACTTTTGGAAAAAGCACAAGAGTTTTATTGGCAAGTTAAGATACTCATCAAGGTGAGTCCATGCTTGACCCCTTTGGGAGAGATGCCAAGTCCATTGTGAGGGAATTCGGAGGCATAGAGGCCCTTCTGAGGAGGATAGCCAAGTACGTGGACATAAAAAATGTCCTGAAAAGGGTCGAGGTTCTCGATATGGGGGAGCTCCCCGAGGATGTGGTCAACATGAGGGACCACGATGACGTCCTGACCTTTTATGCACTCCTCGGAGCCCTTGCGTTCTCCCCGTATGGAATAGAGATGGAGCTCGTGAGACGCTCGAATGCAAGGATCTACAGGGAAAGGATAAAAAGGAGCGGGAGGGTCTCGGGACTTACCATACCTCTGGAACCAACGAAACCTTCTGACATCCCCGAGAGAGACCGAATGATACTCGAAAAAACCCTTCACGGCGAGATAGGAGAGGAGGAGAGGAAAAGACATAGGTTAAAATACAGGATAAAGCTGTCCTCCTTCCTGCGCCTCTGGGAGGGTTCCCTGAAGGACCTCTACATTAGGAAGGGATACGCATATCTCACCGAGGATCAGGCGCTAAAGCTATGGGAAAAGGCCTTCGAAAGGAATCTCGAGCGCTCCGTGAACCTGCTCTACGAGATAAGAGACGAACTTCCGGGGTACTACGAAGAACTGTACGAGAGGTTAAGTGAGCTCGCCAGAGAACGCTTTAAAGAACGTCTTGGCAAGTTTTCGGGGGAAGCCCAGCCCCTCAGATTTGAACTGTTTCCCCCCTGTGTGAAAGAGGCCCTTAAAGGTGTCCCATCCGGGCTGAGGAACTATGCCATAACGGTCCTTCTCACGAGTTTCCTGAGCTACGCTCGAGTATGTCCAAACCCACCGAGGAAAAACATTCGGATAAGGGACTGCATCAACGACCTAGGAGTTATAGAAAACGAGATACTCCCAGTCATCATCGAAGCTGGGAACCGGTGCAAGCCCCCCCTTTTCGAAGACCAGCCTCACGAGATCAAGAACATATGGTACCACCTTGGCTTCGGCTTAACTGACAAACCGAGTCTCGAAGACAGTGGAAATTCAACGTGGTATTTCCCCCCAAACTGCGACAAGATAAGAGCCAACGCACCTCAGCTCTGCAAGCCAGACAGACACTGCAGAAGCATCAAGAACCCTCTCACATACTACCTCAGACGTCTGTATCTTGAAAACCGCTCAAAGGAGAGAAGGAAGGAAGAAGGTGGTGGGGAGAATGGGTGAGCTCTTCAGGGAAGCAACGCCAGCCGAGAGGAAGCGCTACTACACGAAGGAATGGAGTGCCAAAAAGCTCCCCAAATTCCTCCTTGAGAGCCTGGAGTACCGGGAGTTTGGCTTCGATCACACGGGGGAGGGTCCGAGCGACAGGAAGAACGTCTTCATGGACGTTAGAGACCTAGAGGACTACGTCAAAGCCACTGCGCCCTACGCGGCTTACAGTTCCGTGGCGCTATACGAGGAACCCCGGGAGATGAAAGGCTGGCTGGGAGCCGAGCTGGTGTTCGATATAGATGCCAAGGACCTGCCGCTGAGGAGGTGCCACCACATCCACGAGCACGGGAAGGTCTGTCCCATCTGCCTTGAAGACGCGAAGGAACTCGCGAGGGACACGCTGATCGTCCTCAGGGAAGACTTCGGCTTTGAAGACGTCCACGTGATATATTCCGGAAGAGGATACCATATCCGTGTCTTGGACGAATGGGCAATGGAACTTGACTCAAAAGCAAGGGAGAGAATTCTGGCTTACATAAGCTCCGCAGAGGAGGTCACCTTCGACGAGATCCAGAGCAGGAGGATAATGCTCTCAAGCGGTTACTTCCACGTATTCCGCCTCCGCTTTGGCTACTTTATCAGGAGGGTGAACGAAAACCACCTCCTTAACATAGGCCTGGATAAGGCGAGAACAAGGAAGATATTAGAGGGCAGAGAGAGAATCTATGAGGACTTCGTCAAAAAGGGCCTCCTAACAGCGTTCCCGAAGGGGATAGGTTACAGAACCATGGCGAGACTTTTTGCACTCTCAAGTACTTTTTCAAAGGCCTACTTCGATGGCCGTGTTACAGTCGACGTCAAAAGGATTCTGCGCGTCCCCTCAAGCCTCCATTCAAAGGTAAGCCTTGTGACGACCTACATCGGGAGCAGTGAGAAAGAGCTGGAGAAGTTTGACCCATTTGAGGATGCCGTTCCAGAGTTCAGAAGGAAAGAGGTTAGAGAAGCATACAAGGAGTGGAAGGAGAAGGAAACCAATGAAAGGTAGAGCTAAAATCGCCCTTGCAATGCTAATCTGGGGAAGTGTGGGAATATTCGCCCGATTTTCTGGCCTTTCAGGATTGGGGGTGGCTTTCACCAGGGTAGCGTTCGGCGCCCTCATCATGTGGCCTATTGCAATTGAGCCGGAGCGGTTGAAAGCCCTGAAATTGGCATTCCTTAGAAACTGGAGGGCCCTTCTGGCCCTCGGCGCAGCGCTGGCGTTCAATTGGGTTTTTCTGTTTACGGCATTCAATTACACCACAATAGCCAACGCCGTGCTCGTCTACTATCTGGCTCCCATAATAGCGACACTGATATCCTGGAGATTCCTCGGAGAGAGACTAGAAAGGAAGAGAACCCTGCTAATAGGGATGGCATTCCTGGGGTTCGCCATGATAGCCAGCGGCCAGGACTTCAACCTCAAGAGCAGAGATTTCACAGGGATACTGTTCGCGCTGGTTGCAGCTTTCTTCTATGCGTTGATACCCAACCTAGGGAGATTTCTGAAGGAAATGGACGCAAGAGATTTAACCCTCCTCCAACTCACCCTGGCAGCCCTGTTTCTCATTCCATTTGTAGCAATTAAGGGGCTGACCACTCCTACGTGGTGGGCTATTGGAACGCTCGTGGTTGTTCACACCGTTCTGGCCCTCTACCTCTACATGGAGGGACTTAAGGATGTTGAGGTTAATGAGGCAGCACTCCTAAGCTACCTCGATCCCCTCAGTGCGATAGTCTATGCCCTAATAATCTTCGGAGAGGTCCCTGGTATGAGAACAGTACTAGGCGGTGTACTGATACTGCTCGCCTCGGCATTAGATGCCGTGGAAAAGGCGAGAGGGCCATAGCCCGCCTTCTGTACTCGGGGGCATTCGACTAAGCGGCCTACCACGGGGCTCGCACCGGGAACTCATTGCCCCTCCCTCGGCCTTGCACCCCGCGGGACGGCCGTTTCACCGCATCCTCCGGGATAGTCTGCGGGTTAACTCGGTGCCCGTCGCCGGGCCCTTCTCCGCTTTCATCCACATCCCCCGGGGGCCGTGTCGTTTCTGCGCCGTTGCCTTCCCTCTCGGGAGGTGCCTTGCGGCACCGCGGCCCCGGTGCGGTGGGCGGAACTTCCTCGGGAGTGTCCCGAGGGCCCCCGACCCCCTCGCCTAAGAGAAATTAGAAGGGGAAATAAAAAGGTTTGGCTCACTCACTTCTTCTTGGGAAGATCCTTCCTCTCTGAGAACCTGGGTGGCTTTGGTCTCTTGAACCTACCAAGTGGAGAACGTCGTTTCGGCTTCGGCCTCTCCCGTCTCTTCTTCTTCGGCTCCTCCCTAGTGAGAAAGTACGCCCCGATGAGTATCAGGAAGGCGGCGATTAAAATGATGATGAAGGACCTTAGGCTAGAGTTCCCACCCTGCTGTGTACTCGTTGTATTGACAGGGAAAGTGGTTGAAGTCGACGTGCTCGTTGATGTCGTTGTTGGAGTAGGCTTTGGGAGGTACAGTGAACCGGAGCTCTTCTCGCTCTCCCCCATTGCACTCATCACGAATTCATAATCAATGTTTTGCTCTAAAGGTAGCTTAACCTTCAGCCTCACCACGTTTTCTCCCGGCTTGAAGGATGCGCGTAAGGAATCCTTGTAGAGGATCTCCCCCTCAGAGGATATCCTGTAGAGAATGGTCCCGTTGACGTTCCAGGGGTTGGGGTTAAAGATAACGAGCTTAAATTCAACCTCATGCTCACTCGCCCTCTCGTAGCTCACGTTGAGAAACTTTGGAGGAGCCGTGACTGTATAGTGAAGGACAAAGCTTCCAAGGGAAACACCAAGAAATCTAGCCGAAATGTTTACCGTAACTTCCCCTGTGACGTTCGTGGGGACCGGGAGTTGGATGACTTTCGTCCCCGGATATATCACGGCAACTTTTTCATAGGCTCCAACCACCTGGCCCCCAACTGTGCTTTTGACGTTGAACTCAACGTTGCCATTCCTTTCAGATGTGATCGTTGCATACACGACGTTATCTGAACCGTTCTCAACCTCACTCATCTTTATCGAAACACCAACGATTTTAACACCCAACCGGACCGGGAACTCCCTAACATAGGTGTGGGTTTCATTGTCATAGGAAACCGTGTATCTCAGGAGGTAGCTTCCATCCGGCCATTTCACGCCAACAGGCACCTCTGTGGTTAGGACGTTGTCTCCTGCTTTCAGGGCTCTCTCTCCTTCCATCTGGAAGTACACCTTACCCCCCCGGAGAACCGTTATTTTCTCCCGAACCGAAACAGATCTGTGTCCTATGTTCTTCAACTGGGCAAGCACTATTATCGTCTCCCCCTTCAACACATATGGAGAGGATGGCCTCTCCTTCACATAAGCACGAGCATAGTTGAACTCAACCGGTGATTTAACGACGTATATCCTCGTCTGAAGGTTTATTATCTGAAGTTCCCCGTTGACTGTAGTGCCCAGAAACCTAAGGTAAAGGGTGTAAACCCCTGGCTTAACATCCTCACCACAGGAGATATTGTAGTAGACATTCCTACTCTCACCGGACTTCCAACCCCCGTAGTTCCTGCTCCTCAGGGTGAAATTGAAGAAGTTAACATCATTTCCTTCGCTGTCGGTTATCCTATAACTCCTGAAAGAGACGAGCTTAAAGTCAAAGGTAGAAGGATTTTGAACCGTGATGTAACCATAATAGTAATCCCCTGGGAGAACCTTAATGACATCCTCTGTCTTAAACGAGATTATCACCATTCCCGAACTCAGGGGAGGAATCAATGAAATGACGACGATGAGCGCTAAAAGGATACCCAACCGTTTCATAGGGCCACACCGTCAATAATTACCTAAACCCCATATAAACCCTACGCAAGGGCCTCAAATATGAGCAGGATTCCAGCACCAAGCAGAAAGAGGGAAAAGGCCATGAAACCCCAGTAAAGCCTGAGCCGAGAGACATGAGGTCGTATCACCAAACCGAGGACACTCAGCATCATACCATATACAAACGCAAAGATTCCGGTTGAAAGCTTCACGTCCAATCCCAAGAGCACCATTAACCCGAAGAGAGCCCCTACAAATACCGTTATATGAGGGACTGTAAATAGCAGGTAGTCCCTGAAAACCCTTGTTTCTTCATCCATTTTTATCACTCCGTTATGAATGCATAAGTGGTTGTCGTTGGAAGTTTCCTCCTTATCCTCGGAAGTAGATATCTTGGATAGAGTCCCACCCCATTCTCCTCTAGGGGATCGTACTGATCGAGTAATATCTCTATAACCTTTACGGCAATCTTCCCTCTCACTCTGAAGTATCCCCGATAAAGAGTGCTTATCTCAAGGATTATCGGTATCCTTAGATTCTTTGCCTCCTCCAACTCAACCAGTGAACTCAGATATTCAAGCTCCGGTTTTCTGAAATAGTGCCTGCTTCCATCTCTGAGTACCACAAAGGGCTCCTCCATCTTCATTAACTCTGCCAGCGTTGGCCTGGAGGATGGCAAATGCCTGTTAACCCTGGAAATCTCCCTCCCAAGTAACTCTTCAGCCTTTGACATGATTGTTGATAGGAAATGAAGGGGATAAAGCTTGTTGCAAATAGAATGTCAATTTAATACCCTAAAATCAAAGTTAATAAGCATAAATTAGGCAAATCCTCCGGCTGGAGAATTCCCATTCGTCATTTAGACAAAAACCTATGAGAAAGCTTTTTATCTACAAGAGTATTCAACAAATCGGAGAAAAAATGAACATAAAAGCAGGAATGGGTGATAAAAATGAACGAGATTGCCTCGCTTGTTGAAACAAACACTCCTAAAAAGACGAAGTTCCTACAATTGGTATTTGTGGACATAAATGGCGTTCCCAAAGGCATGGAAATCCCAGCAACCAGGTACGAAGAGGCCATCAGTAATGGAATAGCCTTCGATGGCTCCTCGATACCAGGATTCCAGGGAATAGAGGATAGTGACCTCATATTTAAAGCGGATCCTAGCACCTACGCTGAAGTTCCCTGGGAGGGAATAGCAAGGGTCTACGGCTACATCTACAAGGACAACAAGCCCTACTGGGCCGACCCGAGGGGAATCCTGAAGAGCGTCCTCGACGAGCTTGCCAAGGATGGCTACTATGCCTACGTCGGTCCGGAGCCCGAGTTCTACCTCTTCAAGAAGAACGGAACCTGGGAGCTCGACATTCCGGACCACGGCGGCTACTTCGACCTGGTAACCCTCGACAAGGCCAGGGGAATAAAAAGGGAAATAGCGCTATACATGCCGGCCTTCGGCCTCGTACCTGAGGTTCTCCACCATGAGGTCGGAAAGGCCCAGCATGAGATTGACTTTAGGTTCTCAGATGCCCTCAGCACCGCCGACAACATAGTCAGCTTCAAGTACCTCGTGAAAGCCATCGCGGAGCTCCACGGCTACTACGCAACCTTCATGCCCAAACCAATATACAGCTTCCCGGGTAACGGAATGCACCTCCACATAAACCTTTCGAGCGAGGATGAGAATGCATTTATGGGGAAAGAGGGACTAAGCGAAACTGCACTCCACTTTGTAGCCGGTATTCTCAAACACGCCAAAGCTCTCACAGCAATCACAAACCCAACAGTTAACAGCTACAAACGCCTCGTTCCTGGTTACGAAGCCCCGGTTTACATAAGCTGGGGCTACAGGAACAGGAGTGCCCTGATCCGCGTTCCAGCTTTCTGGGGCAAGAGCGCTCGCATAGAGTACCGCTGTCCGGATCCAAGCGCTAATCCATATCTAGCCTTCGCTACAATCCTAAAGGCAGGGTTTGATGGAATAAAGAAGAAGCTCGAACCCGACGCATACGTCGAGAGCAACGTCTACGAGATGAGCGAGGAGGAGAAGGCCGCCCTCGGCATTGAGACATTGCCTGAAAGCCTAGGGGAGGCTCTGGATGCCCTAAAGAAGGACAGAGTTGTTCAGGAGGCACTGGGGGGTGCCTACAAGAACTTCCTGACATATAAGACCAAGGAGTGGGATGAGTACGTTGCATACCTTGAGTCAAAGGAGCTCCCGATTGAGACCAAGAAGATCACTGAATGGGAGCTGGAGAGGTACTTCTACGTCTGAGTCTCTCCCCTTTTCCCCATGTGAACTATTATGGAGGCACATATTATCAGAGTACCTCCGACGAGCTGGATGAATGTGAGCTTCTCACCGAAGAGGAAGAAAGCCATCACTATGGCTACGACCGGTTCAACGGTAGCAACTATGCTCGCCCTGCTCACTTCCACTTCCTTCAGAGCATGATTATAGAGAACATAACCTAGAAAGGTGGGGAAAAACGCAAGGCCAAGGAGATATGGGATCGCCCCAAAAGGAACGGAGAACTTAGAGAAGGGAGTTAAAAATATGAGGCCAAAAAGGAGCGTCATAAATAGCACCCTCTCAGGCCGCTCTTTCCTTACCCCAAACTTGGCTAAAACACTGTAGAGAGCGTAGGTGAAGCCCGTCCCAATTCCAGTCAAGAAAGCCACAGTACTAACGCCGAAGTCAACGTTTCCGGCAACAAGAATCACCCCAATAAGAACCAGGAAAAGGGCCACGAGCTTCTCCTTACTCAGAGGTTCATGAAAAATCAGTCTCCCAAGGATCACGGAGAAGGCCGGGGCAGTATAAACGAGTAGAACTGCAAAGCCTACGGAAGACACCTTTACAGTATAAAAATAAAGAGTGTAGAAAGCAAAGACACCAATGAGACCGTAAAGAGCGTAAAACCAGAGTCTCTCACGGGTAAATGGGCTCTCGCGAAGGGACAGAGAGATGTACGTCCCAAGGATGATTAAGGCAAATAAGACACGCCAGAATACCATCGTAAATGAATCCACGCCAAACCGATAGATATAAGTGGCGAATATTCCAAGAGTTCCCCATAAAGAAGCAGCCAAAAAAACGAGGAAATAGCCGCGTCTCATCGGCTCACCTCAGAAAGATGGCCCGAGGGGCAGATGGCGTTTATGCTCGCTCCTTTTGACGAGATTTTCAACGTATTCAACCCTCTCGATTGGAACGCTCAGCTCCTTAGCTATCCTATCCTCTGGCATGTTAAGATCAACGAGACGCCAGAGTATCTCGTCCAAAAGGCGGTAGCTTATGCCCAGTTCGTCTTCGTCAGTCTGCCCCTCCCAGAGGCCAGCAGTTGGTTTCTTCTCAACTATCCTTCCTGGAACACCAATGAGCTTGGCAATTTCCCAGACCTCTGTCTTGTAGAGGTTTATTAGTGGCGCGTAGTCACTCGCTCCGTCTCCCCACTTGGTGAAGTAGCCGGTGAGAAACTCACTCCTGTTACTGGTCCCTAGGACAAGGTAGTTTTTGGCATTGGCATGAGCGTAGAGCAACACCATCCTAGCTCTTGCCATAATGTTGCCTAAAGAACGCTTATCTGGTTGAAAACCGAGTTGGGAGACAAAGGAATCCACAATGGGTTTTATGCCTACCTCCCTGAACTCAATCCCAAGGCTCTCACATATTAGCTTTGCGTCATCAACGTCTTGGTTGTGATAGTAAGGCATTATCAGGCCCAGAACTTTTTCCTTTCCGAGGGCTCTCACCGCAAGATACGCTGTGGTGGCACTGTCTATACCACCACTTATTCCTATAACCACACCACCGGCGTGGGCATCCCTAACCTTCTCCCGGATGAATTCCTCCAATGTAGCAACTACATCCCTATACTCAAGCCCCCTCATGAGTCATCTCCTCCCCAGTACACTTACAATACCAAACCAGGTCAAGACGACCCCCACCACAAGGGAAATAAAAGCGGGGACAGCCAAATAAGCGTACCTATATCGGGTTTCCGTTACCAGGTACGTATAATTCACATACCCACGAAGCACATTAACTGACGGGATTGATGTTGGATGAAGAACCACCTGATCAGTAATGTTGTAAGAGACCTCATAGTCATCCCATAATACCTCAACGCTTGCTGCTTTGGATTCAAGGATAAGGGTCCTATTTACAACCCCGTATTCAACGGAGGAATTCGAAATCGAGTGAAAGCCCGGTCCTAAGTCCCCATTGATTCCATAAGTCACCGGGGCAGTAATAAAGACGGAGGCCAAGGAAAAAATGAGGGCAATAAAAAGAAACAAAAACCCCGTTACGACCATCTTAGAACGAAAAATGAGAGAATAAGAAGTCATAAAAACCACCGATCAATACTTACCGACCAAATGACACTCAGCCCAATGATTGTGCTCGTATTCAATGAGCTGCGGTTGTTTCACGTCACAAAGTCCCTTCTGGGCGTAGATGCACCTCGGATGGAAGCGGCATCCAGAGGGGATGTCGACGGCACTGGGGACCTCACCCTTGATCGGAAGCTCCTTGATTATGTTCCTGCGTTCGGGTTTTGGTTCCGGAACTGCAGCCAACAACGCTCTTGTGTAAGGGTGAAGCGGGTTATCGATGAGGCGCTTTGCAGGTCCTATTTCGACTATCCTTCCAAGGTACATGACCGCCATCCAGTCGGCGAAGTACCTCGCCGTTGACATGTCGTGAGTGATGTAGAGATAGGTGACTCCCATCTTCTCCTTGAGCTCCTTCATCAGCTCGAGTATCTCTGCACGGATTGAAACATCGAGCATTGAAACGGGCTCATCCGCCACTATGAACTCCGGGTTGAGAATCAAGGCCCTTGCTATTGCCACACGCTGCCTCTGGCCACCGGAGAGCATGTGCGGGAACCTGCTGATATAGTCCTCCGGCGGCGTCACTTTGACCATCTCAAGGGCCCTGTAGATGAGCTCCTCACGCTCGGCCCTCGTTTCACCGATCCCGTGTATCAATAGAGGTTCTTCGAGGACGTCGAATATCCTGAAGCGTGGGTTCAGAGAGGCAAACGGATCTTGAAAGATCATCTGGACCTTTCTCCTGTAGGCTAGTACCTCCTCCTTTGTGGTTATAGTCGTGACGTCCTGCCCTTCGAGGTATATCCTGCCATCTGTTGGTTCAAGGAGTTTCACTATTAACCTTCCAGTTGTCGATTTCCCACATCCACTCTCACCAACGAGAGCAAAGACCTGCTGCTTGTAAATCTCGAAGTTCACCCCATCAACCGCATGAACAAACTTTCCAGGCTTCCCTCTGAGGCTATCCAGGAGTCCCCTTTTGAGCGGGAAGTACTTCTTGAGATTTTCAACCTTGAGTATTGGCTCGGCCATTTTCTCACCTCACAGCAGCCAGCATGCAGCGTAGTGATCCTTATCAACTTCCTTAAGTTCCGGCTCCTGTTCCTTACAAACCTGCATGACGTAGGGGCATCTTGGATGGAAGCGGCATCCCTTGGGTGGTTCTATGAGGTTGGGGGGCTGTCCGGGGATGAATTCCAGTCTATCAACGTCCTCGTGAAGCCTTGGAATAGCGGCAAGAAGCTTCTGGGTATATGGATGTGCTGGCTCGTAGTAAACCTTCTCGCTGTCGCCTATTTCGACGATCTTGCCAGCGTACATGATGGCTATTCTGTCGCTGATCTCGGCGAGGATGCTCAAGTCGTGTGTGATGAATATCATCGAAAGTCCAAGCTCCTTCTTGAGACGCTTCATGAGGTTTATGATCTGAGCCTGAACTATAACGTCAAGGGCAGTGGTCGGCTCGTCAGCTATCACAACGCTCGGCTCCATGAGCAGAGCCATTGCAATGACGACACGCTGCTTCATTCCCCCACTGAGCTCATGAGGATAACGGTAGACTATCTCAGGATCAAGTCCAACGAGTTCAAGATACCTCTGTGCCCTGTCAAGGGCTTCCTCTTCACCCATTCCTTTGTGATAGATAAGGGGCTCTGTCATCTGATATCCAACAGTGTAAACTGGGTTGAGGGCGTTCATTGCACCCTGGAATATCATAGAAATTTTCTCCCAGCGAATCTCCTTCCTGAGCACATCATCTGGGAGACCTACTATCTCCCTACCCTCTATTTTGATGCTGCCTTCCACGATCTTTCCCGGTGGAGTAGGCATTCCCATTAAAGTAAAACCAAGAGAGGACTTGCCGCATCCACTCTCCCCGGCAAGCCCCATGACCTCCCCCTTCTTAAGGTTAAACGTCAGGTCGTCGACCGCCTTAACGACACCCTTGGTGGTAAAGTAATACATCTTCAAATTCTTAACTTCGAGCACGTTTTTAGTCATCTTCACCACCTCACGAACGTTTCAGCTTCGGGTTGAGCACTGTGTCTAGCGAAACTCCTATGAGGACGAAGACAAATCCAACGAGGGCTATGGCCAACCCGGGGGGAAGGACCTGCCACCAGTAACCGTTGAGCGTTGCATTGTTCTGCTGGGCCGCGTTAAGCATTTGTCCCCATGTCACGGCCGTTGGATCGCCCAAACCGAGGAAGCTCAATCCCGCCTCACTTAGGATAGCACCAGGAACGCTTATAGCAATGCTTGCAAAGGCATAGGGAAGTAGTTGGGGAACTATGTGCCTAAAGACTACCCTCCAGGTGCTTGCCCCCAATGCCTTAGCGGCCTCTATATATGTCTGCTCCTTAATCTGTAGGGCCATGCTTCTTGCAACCTTCGCCGTACCCATCCATCCAAAGAGGACCAACAGCCCTATCAGGAGGTTGATGGTAATATGGCCGCCGAAGTACATTCCAAGGAGGATGAGTATAGGGAATATGGGCATTGAAGCCATGAACTCGTTGAACCTCTGCAAGGCTTCATCCGCCCAGCCTCCAAGGTAGGCGCTGGTAACACCGTATAGGACTCCCACCAACACTGAGGTGATAGCAACGGCCAGTCCGATGTAAAGCGAGACCCTAACCCCCCATACCAAGTCGGCCCAGATGTCCCTTCCCATCTGATCAGTGCCCATAAAGCCGTACGTCCTTCCAACCATGATGAGTTTTGCGTTACTGTAATCAACTTTAACATTGGAAGGGGCTTTGATGGTAACGTAAAGCGTGTAGGTGCCCTCAAGCGCACGCGGGGTTTGATGGAATAGGACATCGTGTAGGGGATACAGATGCCCCTTCTCGTCAACTATGCGCTGGAAGATTACCCACATTATGTCCATGCTGCTCATGTATCCAAACAGCGTCTGGTTCTGCATGATTAAATACGAAATCATATCAGGTGGGACACCAGGGGGGATATTTAGTTTATACACTCCATTTTCAGCCAGCCAAACTAAGACGCTTGCCTTGGCCGCAGGCAGGGAAGCCACCTGAATTACAGCCCCAGCGGGAATTTGTACGTCGCTGAAAATCCTCATCTCCTCAGTCTTAACCCCGGGCTCGTGAGGCCTCTCAATTATCATGCTCATTGTTGGAGCTTCTGTTGGATTTTGTGCAGTCGAGTTGAGACCCGTGAACACTATATCTTTAGGCGGATAATCGTATTTGAACGGATACTGTATCTTGAACTTGTAAATTGTATATCCCATGCTCTTGTTCTCGCCTACGAAGTAATTCGAGAGGGAAATCACCTCGTGGGGGGACTGCTTGTAATGGCTGAAGGCGTTTATCCAAGTTGGCGGCGCATTGCGTGGCGCCAGTGGGTTACCCACCTGCCAGACTTTGGGAACGTTTGGGCTTGTGAGCCAAGGTGCAGCTATTGCGACAAAGATAAGGAGGAGCAAAAGGATTAGACCAAGCATCCCTGCCTTCTGCCTCCTGTATGAGCTCCAGAAGGATTTCAAACTGTCCTTCAGATCAACCCATCTCATATGTACACCTCCTCACACTATGGTCGATGCTCCCACCTTAACACGCGGGTCGAGCCATGCGTACATTAGGTCCGCAAGTATCATGGAGAGTAGGTAGAGTAGCGTGAAGATATACGTTAGTCCAACCACAAGGTTGACTGCATTTTGAGTTATTGCCGTCCAATAGAGCCTTCCCATTCCCGGCCAGTTGAAGACTACCTCCGTGATTATTGCACCACTCATTGAGCCCAAGAGGGCGAAGATCACCATCGTGACGATTGGTGGTGCCGAAGCGCGAAGCGCATGACCGTAAATGACCTTCCTCTCGGGAACACCCTTGGCCCTCGCAACGAGTATGTAGTCCTCCTGAAGCGTACCGATCATGATGTTCCTTATTATCCACGCCCATCCTCCAAAGGAGACCGTCACTATCGTCAACAGTGGAAGTGTCATCTTGAGCAGCAGATCACCCCAAGAGTTGACTGCCACAGTGGCATAAAGGTTCACTGGAAGCCATCCTAACTCGACGACGAAGATGAGGATGAAGAGCATTCCAAGCCACCACATGGGCAGGCTGGTGGTTAGCATTGCCAGTACGGATATCGTTCTGTCGAGTAAGCTACCCGGATTCTGGGCACTCTTTACACCAAGAAGGATTCCAAGGAGGATTGTCACCATGGTCGCAGTTGTGAAGAGCAGTATCGTCTTTGGTAATGCCATCCAAATTGCCTTCGCCGCAGAGTAAGTACCAAAGATTTGAATCTGCATATTACCAAAATCAAACTTCAACGTGTTCTTAGTTAGTATCCAAACTCGCTCCCAGTACGGCCTGTCTAACCCATATTTGTGATAGAGTGCCTCGGTTCTCCTGGCCATCCACTCCGTGCCGTTGACCCCACTTCCAGGGTGGGTTTTCTGATAGTGCATCCACTCCATTTGAACTTGAGAGTTTATCACGTTGACCATCTGAACATCGTATAACTTAACAAACAAGACTGAAGTCAGTAAAACCACAAAAAACAGCACTATTGCAGCGTTTACGAGACGATATGTCAGATACCTACCGAATCCCAACGCTTAGCACCCCCCGATTTGCTTCTTTTTCATGAATGTAAAGGTAACTGTAAAATGAACCTTAAATATGTTTCTGAACAGATGAACACAAAAGAGCATGGGAGTCAATAGAAAAAGAAGGAAAATGTTCAGATCACTTTCTCCTCCTTAGGAGGAGTGGCACTGCAGCCAAGGCTACTATGAACGCCGGACCGCAGATTCCTCCACCACCACTACTGGTGCTGGTTGTGCTACTGCTTGAGCTGGTGGTGCTTGAGGTTGTAGTAGTGGTGGTGCTTGAGGTTGTAGTAGTGGTGGTGCTTGAGGTCGTGGTTGTAGTCGGGGTGTACTTCTCCTTTGTGGTCTTGGTCCAGCTTACCTTGTAACCGAGCATGTCGAAGTCGTAGCCGGTCCAGTCAAGGAGCGGCTTTATCTTCTCAACGGTGTTAAAGTACTGGAGGCCAAGCTTCTGTATACCGAGCTGGATGTTTCCGTTTCCAAGCTCCTTGAGAAGGTACTCAAGGGTCAAGTTGTTCTTCATCGTGAATCCGCCTGCTGGAGTTGGTGCCCAAGCGTAGTCAACCCACCAGTAGTCTCCGAGAGGATACCTTGAGTATCCACCCGCACCCCAGCCTTCAGTGTAGTAGTTCCACTGGAATGAGTACGGGGTGGTGTAGTAGACTATCGGGATGGCCTTGCCTCCGCTAAGGAGCATCTTGTCGACCTTGAAGCCAGCCTTCTGAAGCTGGGAGGCGAAGTAGTTACCGAGGTTCTCCCTACCAGGATCGTCACTGCGAATTATCGCCTTGATCTCTATCGGGTTTCCATCGAACTCCCAGACTCCATTGACCTTCTTCAGAGTGTGGCCCTTCAAGTACGGGCTCTTCGCGGCCTTCTCCATGGCATCGTTGATCAACTTGAGTGCGTAGTTCTCATCGCCCTGAGGCCCGATACCGAGCGCTTTTGCGGCCGAGAGTATGGTTAGGTACGGAACGACGGCACCACTGGTTTCAGGACCGTACATTGGGGCACCGCTTCCACCGAGGAAGGTGTTAACTACGTAGTTCCTGCTGAATATCCAGTTCATAGCATACCTAATTTCCCTGATGGCGAAGGGGTTGAAGTAGGTCTTGTTGTTTACAGTTATGAGGTACGGGTTGTCCTCATCGTGCACGGGGTTGAGGGCAAGCGACCACCATATACCAACGGTCTTTATGAGCTGTAGTGAGTCTGAGTACTGCTGATAAATTGGCTTAACCCTAGAACCTGGCATCTCGTAGAAGAACAGATCGTATTCACCTTTTGCAACAGCAAGCATTGCTGTATCATCGTTGCTGGTACCGTAGAAGTCAACCTCGTCAAAGTAAGCCTGGGTTGGAGCGTCTACCATTGGTGCGTTCGGATCACCGCTTGTGGGGATCTTGCCTGCGAAGAGAACCCTCTTACCATCAAACTTCTTCATGACGAGCTTGAGGTTCTTTGCATCATAGTGGTCAAGGTAGTACGGACCGTCAGATATAACCGCATTGTCGTGCTTGGAGATCCAATCAATCACGGCCTGGGTTCCCTCTTTTGCAATATCCTTGCTTATGCCTGCCTGCTCGGGTGAGATGCCCCACTTGTTAAGCCATGGCTCAAGGCTGGTGAGCCACACTGGGAGGAGCTTGTTGTCGTCGGCCATGACGAGGTGGGCCGCCTTCTCAAAGTACGGCATCTGGTCGGGGTTTATCATGTCGACCTGGTAGGTGTTTCCGCCAGAGGTTGACCATGAGAAGTATTTTCCATCTATGGTCTGGTTCTGCTGGCTGAGGCCAACCATCCAGGTCATGATGTTGAAGTCTTCCCATGGGAATGCAGCACCGGGGACGTACATTCCAGTGGCAGCCACGAGGTCGTTGAGCGGGAAGTCATAATCCTGGTACATGGCGATCTCAATATAGTCATTAGTGACCTTCTCAAGCTTGAATCCCATAAGAACGCTTAGAGCATCACTCACCTGACTGTCCCAGTCCGAGTCGTAGAACGGGTCCTTCTTGCCGGCGGCATGTGCCCACTCAAAGTCCATCGCTATGGAGTAGAAGTAGTCGGCGGCTGTCATCTTCTGACCATCATGCCACTGGCCAAGACCGCACTTGAAGACGACCATGCTCTTTGCCTTCTGGCCAGCGTACGTGGCAACCCACTTGTGGAGGGTATCATTGTAGATAACGGCATCAGTCGGAACGGTCACGTCCCTCTTGAAGTCAACGACGGTACACTTGTACGGCGCCGGTAGACCGTTGGGGGCGTTTCCGTAGGCGAATGAATAGTCGTGCAGGAAGTACCAAACGTGTATACTGTAAGTGTCGCTGAATCCGTCAGGGGATGGGTTCCAAACTCCCATAAAGAGCGAACCTGCCGAAGGTGTGTGCTGTATTATCTTCAGGAGCTTCTTTCCAGAGGTTGCAGGCTGTATTGACCTCGTGGCCAGGTAGGAGAGGCCTGCTATCGGATCCCTCACGGGAACCTTGATGTCCTTTCCGGCTAGGAGGAAGTTCCAGTTCTCAGCCACGTAGATACGCGGGGACTGAAGGAGATGGAGGGCAGCACTTATCTTATAGACGTCCCAGAACTCTTTGTCCTGATCGAGAGTGACCGTGGTGTTCGTTATCACGTACTTGGTTCCGTTTATGGTAACGATCTCCTTGCTTATCTGCACCCCCGCAGGGTTCGTGTAAGTCTCTGCGTTTACTGGCTTCACTACAAAAAATACACTAAACAACATCAAACTCATAACAAACAAACTCAAAGCCTTCCTATTCATACCCCACTGCCTCCTTCACTTTTTGGCAATGTTGCCATCTATGGTGTATAATGGCATGAAGTTATACAGCGAGAGCCTATTTAAGGGTTACGTTATTGTAAAAGTGCCAAAAGGATAGAAGTTATACAGAGACGCCTTATCAAAAACAAAGGGTAAAAAACGCCATGTTACAACAATGCGCCATTCAACATGCTTTAAAATTGTTTAAAGATGAATAGCATCCCTCTATTCAAAAATTGGGCATTTTTAACTTAGAGGAAACTTCAAAAAAGCGAATGCTGCATGTTTTTGCTCTAAAACTGAAAACTCTGAGGAAAAATTTTAAATTCCTGAACCCCCAAGCTGGGGCGGGCACTATGTACGAGCTTGTTCTCAAAGGGAAATTCATTTTGAACAGGGGGATCATTGAAGGGAGTATTGGTATCGAGGATGGGTTGATAAAAAGAATCTCGATTGGTTCCCTTGAAGGGGATGCCGTGATCTCCCTAGACAGAGGACAGGTTTTCCTGCCGGGTCTCATAGACACCCACGTCCACCTCAGAGACTTCGAAGAAAAGAAAAAGGAAAACGTTGAGAGTGGAACTAAGGCGGCTCTCCATGGCGGAATCACAGCCATCTTCGACATGCCCAACACAACGCCACCTGTCATTGACTCCATGACCTTTGAAAAACGCCTCAAGCTCTTCCGGAGAAAAGCCTACACCGACTACGCCCTGGGTTTTCTAATGAAAAGCAACTGCAACGAGGCTAAAAAGGCCAAAGCCGACTTTTACAAGGCCTTCATGGGAGCATCGACCGGAGGGATTTATTCAGAGAACTTTGAGGTCGACTATGCCTGTTCACCAGGTGTCTTAAGCATTCACGCGGAAGACCCGAAGATAATTCAGGGGAATCCAGAGAGGCCGCCGGAGGCGGAGGTCAGGGCAATAGAACTAGGCCTATCAGCAGCCAAAAAGCTAAAAAAGCCCCTTAACATCTGCCATGTCTCAACGCACGGTGGAATTAAGGCAATCCTCCAGGAGGACCTTCCCTGGGTGAACTTCGAGGTTACTCCCCATCACCTTTTCCTAACGAAAAAAGACTATGAAAAAAACCCACTCCTGAAAGTCTACCCGCCACTGAGGGAGGAAAGCGATAGAAGGGCCCTCTGGGAGAACTTCTCGAAAATCCCGATAATAGCGAGCGACCACGCCCCACACACAATCGAGGATAAGGAGAAGGGCTCCGCTGGAATTCCCGGCCTTGAGACGGAAGTAGCTTTACTCCTCGACGCCGTGAACAGGGGTCTGATTAGCGTTTTTGACGTAGTCGAGAAGATGCACGAGAACCCGCTAAGGGTCTTTGGAATAATTGGGAGGGACTTTGAGGTTGGAAACGAGGCGACGTTTACTGTGGTTGACCTCAGGAAGGAGTGGACAGTTAAGCCCGAGGAGTTCTACACCAAAGCGAAGTGGAGCCCCTGGGAGGGGAGAAAGCTGAAGGGGAAGGTTGTGATGACCGTTCTCCGCGGAAGGGTCGTTATGGAGGATGACGAAATCGTAGGAAAGCCGGAGGGGGTTCGTTTAAATGTACAGCGTGGTTGAGGTCAGGGAAACGTGGGAGGTTGCGAGGGAAATTAGAGCCTTCAGGTTTCACAAAGGCTTCGATTTCAAGGCGGGGCAGTTCGTTATGGTCTGGCTTCCTAGAATAGGTGAGAAGCCATTCAGTCTGGCCTGGAAGGACATGATAATTGTGAAGAAGGTCGGCCCCTTCACTTCCAGACTTTTCGAGCTGAAAGAAGGCGACCGGCTGTGGATTCGCGGGCCCTATGGAAGGGGATTCGAACCCGTAGGGAAAAGGGCGGCATTGGTCGGCGGGGGCATTGGAATACCTCCCCTCTACGCATTTGCAAGGGCGTATAAAAACCGCTTCGATGAAATCACTATGATTTACGGTGCCCGCTCCAAAGAGGATCTTGTCCCCCTCGATGTGAGGAACTACGTGAACGAGGTTGTGATAACTACAGATGACGGCTCGGCCGGGAGGAAAGGCTTTCCGACGGACGTTTTGGCCGAGAGAAAGAAAAACTTCGGTCAGGTTTACGCCTGCGGACCGGAGCCGATGCTGAAGGCCGTGTTGCAGGTTATGAATTATCAAAACGTCCAGATCTCGGCGGAGCGCTACATGAAGTGCGGTATCGGCGTCTGCGGCTCCTGCAATCTCGGAAAATACCTCGTGTGCCGCGACGGGCCGGTTTTCGATGGCTTCCAGCTGAGGGGACTGCTCTGACCAATCACCTTTTTAAACCCCTTTTCTCCGCCCCCGTCGGTGAGAGAATGAAGAAAATGAGCTGGGAGGAGTTCGCGAGGAGCATGGGGATCGAGCCCCAGATTCTGGAGAACAAAGAGGCAAGGCTCCTTAAGGAGTTCGTGATGGATCTGAAGTTCCCCACTCACTGCCAGGGCTGCCAGGGGCTGGATCTGAGCAACCCCAACCCCGTCCACCATCCGAGCTACGAGCTAACTCCCGCGTGCAATCACGACTGTATTTTCTGCTACTCAAACGTCGCCGTTAAGCTCGGAAAGGTCCCGAAGCCGGGCTACTACGGCTGGGAAGAGCCCTACGCGATAACTGTCTCGCAGTACGGCGAGCCACTGATCAGCCAAAGGATAGTCGAGGTCAACAGAATGCTACGCGAGCGCTTTCCAAAGGTGAGGCTCGATTTGCAGACAAACGGCTCGCTTTTGACCGAGGAACTGTGGGAGAAGCTCGACTTCGACCTAGTAATGATAAGCCTCGACGCTTCAACTAGGGAAAAACACCTCAAGATAACTAATGCTGATACCTTTGATGCTGTGGTGAATGCCCTGAGAATAGTTGGGTCTGACAAACGCGTCCGTTCCGCGGTGAGAACTATATTCATGCCCGGCATAAACGACGAGGACATCCCGAGGATAGCCGAGCTGGCCGCCTCGCTGGGGATAGACGAGATGATGCTTCAACCCCTGACCATCCACGAGCTCAACGTCGAGCGGTTGAAGAAAGCCGGTTTGGATTTCGAGAGGGCCGAGAGCGTGAGGGAGTACTTAAAGGCGTCGATGGAGGCGAAAAAATACATAGACGTCCGGGTAAGCGGCTGCCAGCTCGCACTCTACAGGACTATGGATCCGCTGACGCTCTTCAGCGCTAAGAGAATTGCGAGGGATGTAGCTCCAGCAATGAAGAGGGAGAGGACAGAGGATAAAGGTTAAACGCATCCCACCGGATAACCCATTGGGGAAGGCCTATGCTCCTGGAAATAGCCTCCCTGATGTTGCTCCTGATCTTCATCGGGATAAACATCACCGTTGGCTTGGGAAGGCTCTTCGGGAGGTTTGCGGGGGTTACTCTGAGGAGGGCCCTGGGAGTAGACCTCCCCGAGAACGAGAAGAAGGGCTGGGAGAGGCTGTTCACGCTGGTATGGCTCCCCATAGGACTCTGGGCGTTTTTCAAGCTCTGGGGCTGGAGCGTTTCGGGAGTCATCGGGGCCCTCTTTGGCTTCCTCGCCTTCAGGAGCGGGGCAAACCTCACGAGAAGCCTCGTTTACAGCATCCACGACAGGAAGATCGTGGAGGAACACGGCGAGGGCAGGTTGCTCTCAGTAATCGGTAAGGCGACTGGACTGTCCGTTCTGCTGGAGGGCACCTTTGCATTCTCCTTCGCCCTCGCCTACAAACTGCTCTCTGCAACGATCACCCCTGGAAGGAGCGCAAATCAGTTCATCCTCCTACTGTGGCTGGGTGGACTGGCCTTTGGCCTGGTCTTCGGCTGGTTCATAGCGAGGAACAACAGGGGAATACTCCTGAGGAACGCCATCCTCGTGGTCGGATTCTTCGCGGCAAAGAAGGGGAAGACTAAGGTAGATGGAACCGTTGGGAAGGTTAGAAGGGCTCCTAAGGGGCTCAAAGGAAAGGGATCAAAGCTATCCAAATAACTTTTTAAAGCGCCCTTCCCTTCCCCAACCATGCTCAAGTGCTCACTCTGCGTCCACGACGAGAGGACCGCAAAGATAGACATAGTAAACGGGAACCCCCTCTGCAGAGAGTGTCAGGTTTACTTGAAGCACCCGATTGACCGTGAAAAAATCAGGAGAGAGCTCGAGGAGCTGATGCGGGAAGTTGATAAGGCCATCCTCGCCTACTCCGGCGGAAAGGACAGCGTCGTTGCACTCTACCTCGCGAAGGAGGTTTACAAAGTCCCGGAAATAGAGGCAGTGATGATAGAGCACGGGCTCATGGCGAGGGAGGCAGTAGAGAACGCCCGCAGGATAGCAGAGCACCTCGGCGTTCCCTTCACCCTTTTGGAGTACGACTACTCCGACATCTTCCGGGAGGCACTTCTAAAGGGCCAAAGCCCCTGCAGGGCCTGCTCAAAGAGAACCTTGGGGAAGCTCAGGAAGTACGCGCTGAGGAAGGGCTACAAGTACATCATCACGGGGCACGAGCTGCCCTTCGGTCACCACCCCTACAGGCTCATGAGCGGTGGAGTCGTTCAGATAAGGCTCCTAGCCATGATGAGCGAAAAGGAGCGATTTGAGATTCTGAAAAGACTCCCCTTCGAGTTCCCAGAGCTGCCCGGTTACACCACCAACTGCCTCGTTCTGGGTCCGGCCCTCGAGCGCTACTGGGAGAAGAACGGTCACAGCTTCGAGCAGCGAAGAATAGCGGCGCTGGTTAGATACGGCCTGATGAGCAGGGAGCGGGCGGAGAAAGAGTTGAGGAAACCCAAGGTTCCAGAATGGCAGAAGAAAATAGTCTTTGAAAGACTTAGACTAACCCAACTCCACTAACCTCCCAACATCTCCTTGAGGATCCCCCTCGCCAGCCCAAGGACCTCCTCCGGGGCAACTTTGAAGCCGCCTCCCCTTGCCAGAACCTCGCTCCCTCCGC
>JALTCK010000078.1 GCA_027074805.1 Thermococcus sp.
CACCGATACCGACGGTTATCGCGCCACTGCCGCCCCCTGCTCCGGCAATGGCTCCGGAAACGGTAAAGCCACCGTTGCCGCCACCACCGCCGACACTCTGAAAAACGGCTCCATCCGCATCAGCGCCCCGGGTGGTGATATTGCCGAGGACCGACCCGTTAACCAGACCACTGTCACCGCCGACCGCACCGCTGCCGCCGACCCCGATGGAGATTGCCCCACCTCCAAGCCCGGCACCATTGCCGGTGGTCGAGATATCAAACCCGCCATTGCCGCCGCCACCACCGACACTCTGGGCAAGCACGCCGCCCGACTTGGCGCCGAAGGTGTTTATAGCTCCGGAATAGGCAAGGTCCACAGCATCACCCCGGCCGCCGTCTCCGCCACTGCCGCCGACACCAACCGTAACCGCGCCGCTGCCGCCCACCGCCCCGGAGATGGTCGATGCCACGGTAAAGCCGCCGTTGCCGCCGCCCCCACCGATACTCTGGGCAACCAGTGCATCGGAATCATCGCCGGTGGTGGTGATGTTGGCGTCAACCGTTGAAGAAACGGTTGCCCCGTCCCCACCGGATCCGCCCGAGCCGCCTACGCCGACGGAAACCGCACCACTGCCGGCACCACCGCCGCTGAGCGAGGACGTCACGTTGAAGCCGCCATTGCCGCCGCCACCGCCGATACTCTGGGCCAGGATACCGGTTGACTGGTCACCACCGGTCAACACGGAACCCCTCAGGTTGGCGATAACCGCATCTGCGTCACCACCGTTGCCGCCACTGCCGCCGATACCGACGGCGATTGCACCACCACCGGCAGGATTGAACTGAATGGCACCGGAAACGGCAAATCCGCCGCTGCCGCCGCCGCCACCGACACTCTGAGCAACCAGGCCATCGGCATCTTCACCACTGGTGAAAAGCCGGGCCGCAGCGTTGACGGTCACATCCCGTCCATCACCGCCATTGCCGCCGTCACCACCAACGGCAACCGATATGGAACCGAACGTTCCGGCAGATCCCTGGACCGCAAAACCGCCGTTGCCGCCACCGCCGCCGATACTCTGGGCAAAGATGCCACGGGAGCGGTCCTCTTCCGTAGCAATTATGGACGTGGTATCAACTCCTGCAACCAGATAGGAGAGAACGTCTATGGAAACACTGTTGCCGTCACCTCCGGAGCCGCCGTCGGCACCGATGGCAACCCCGGCCATGAGGGATCCGGAGGCCGCACTGCCCGCATTGCCGCCGCCACCGCCAAGGGATTGGGCAAAAATACCATCGGAATCAGCCCCGAATGTAAAAATATCGTGTTGGCTGGTCACCGAGACAGTTCCCGCATCGGCCGCCCCTGATCCGGAGCCGCCCATAGTGAACAGGGTACCGCCGCTGGTACCGCCGTTGCCACCGCCACCACCGATACTCTGGGCAAAGATGGCTGAAGAGGATGCGCTCCGGGTCCGGATACTGCCATAACTGGAGACCGTGACATCCCCACCCAGACCGGAGCCGCTACCGCTGCCGCCAAGAGCAATCAGACCGCCGGAGGAACCACCGTTGCCGCCACCACCGCCGGTGCTCTGGGCAAAAATACCGTGGGACTCAAATCCTGAAGTGGACAGCAGATCATAATTAGTGACGGAAACAGCACCAGCATCGGCACCTCCGTCCCCGGTTCCGCCGATACTGATGGCACCGCCGGAGCCGGAGCCGTTGCCGCCGCCACCACCAACACTCTGGGCAAAGACGGCATCGGACTGACTGCCGCTGGTCACTATTTGACCAGACGTGGTTCCGTCACCCTGGGAAACGATCACATTGCCGCCCAGACCTGCAGAGTCACCATCGCCGCCGAGGGAAACCACCCCCCCGGAACCGGCGCCGTTTCCACCGCCGCCACCCACGCTCTGGGCAAAGATGCCCCTGGAATGGTCATCGGTGGTCTTCAGAAAGCCGGAGCTGGTCACCCTGACATCATCGGCGGAGCCGCCGCCTGCCCCGTCACCGCCTAGAGAGACCGCACCACCGGAACCGGCGCCGTCACCACCGCCGCCGCCCACGCTCTGGGCAAAGATACCATCGGAGAATTCTCCGGAAGTGGAGATGCTGCTGCGGAGACTGGTCACACTGACATTGCTGCCGTCACCGCCGCTGCCGCCGTCACCACCAAGAGAGACC
>JALTCK010000079.1 GCA_027074805.1 Thermococcus sp.
AACACTCTGGTTGTATACTGCCCCAAAAAAAGAGGCATTTTGAGGAGAAGAAACGTCTGCAACGATTATAGAAACGGCACCGTTATTATAGAGATCCCAGAAGGATTCAACAGCCTCAACATCCATCACGTCGTCGGAAGCGTTTTGATCGGTGCCCAATCGACGAGAATCAGCATATCAAACATTGTTGGAAGGCTCACTGGCTCAGCATGGGGGGATTACCACGTATCTGGCGTTGTCGGAAATGTGCACCTGAACATAAAAGACACGGCAGTTATAAGTAACCTCGTGGGGAACTTAGAGGTCTCAGTTCCTTCCGGGAGCAGGGCTGTTCTGAATGTTGAGGGTATTCTAGGAAAGATCGTTAACAATGCAAGTGGAGAAAACAGAACGGTTGAGGTAAAAGTCACTCACATTGTTGGAAACGTCAGCGTAGGGGGTTGAATTTTTAAGCTCGGCTACTTTTCTATTCTGGGGGAGGACGATGGGCGAAAAAATCAAACGCTCACAGGAGGACAGGATATTCCTCGGGGTGCTCGGAGGGCTGGCAAAAGACCTCAGCCTCGATCCAGTCCTCGTCAGGATAATTTTCATAATACTCCTCGCACTTAGCCCCCTTCTGATGATGATCCTCTATTTCCTCGGGGCCCTTTTAATTCCCCAAACCGATGGGGAGAGGGAATTGGCCCTCGCCGAAAGAATAGAGAAGTTGATAAACGAAACTGGGAAGAGGCTCGGCGATGCCCTCTCCGTGAAGGAAGGAAAGGACGCCTCCCTGCTTCTTCTTCTCATAGCCTTCGCTCTACTCTTTGTTGGCTGGGCTCCTGAGCTCCTCTTTCCCCTTCCCATCGGCACTAGGGCGATGGCCCTCGTCCTGATGATATTTGCACTCCTTATCTCCCAGTCACAATCAAAGACTAGAAGTGGTGGTTGAATTGCAGAGATGGCGGATAGTAACATCCTTCCTCATCGGGCCCCTTCTCGAGGCCTCCGTACCGAAGCCCGGCAACGTAAACCGCTTCAGAGACTTTAAAGACCTCACACTGTACCACTTCATTCTCGGGGACACCACTGTGGCCGGGGTTTACTACGAGGCCGTAAAGAGGGGCGAGCTCCTGAGAAAGGGGCTCCTCAAGCCAAGCGAGGCCGGAATTGGAGAGCTGATAAGAAGGGGAGTCTCGGTCTCTAAGGAAGTCCAGGACGCCAACCCGAACTTTGGTGTGATTGTTCTTTCCGTGCCCCTTATGATGGGGCTGGCTATGGGGAGGGATATGCTCGACGCGAGGAAGAAGACAAAACTGCTCATAGAGGAGTCAACGGTAAGGGACACGATGGAGCTCTACAGGGCAATCAGGATCGCAAACCCCAAGGGAATCCCAAGTGGGGTGAAGTACGATGTCTATTCGGACGAGTCCTTCGAGGAGCTTTTCAAGGATAGGGTCAATCTCTTGAGACTCGCCGAGATAAGCTGCGAGAGGGAACTTATATTCTGCGAGTGGCTTAACAGCTACGAACTGAGCTACTCGACCTTTGCTAGGCTCTACGATCTGGTCAAGGAGCTTCCTCTTGAAGAGGCAGTCCAGAAAGTGTTCCTCAAACTCCTCGCAGAGAAAACCGATACCCTGATTCAGAGAAAAGCCGGAAAGAAGGAGGCCGAGCTCGTAAGAATATCTGCCAAAAAGGTTATTGAAGGCGAAATGGAACTCAGAGAGTTTGACGACTTCCTTCGGGAAAAAGGAGACCTGAGGAACCCCGGGAGCATTGCAGACATCACCGCGATGGCCCTGAGCCTGCTATCGCTAAGAGGAGTCAGGCTGGAGATGAGAGAGAGAAAGGCCTGGCTGGTCACTTCACGACCTTAAACCTCTTGGCACCGCCGAGCCCCAGCCCGATGTTTTTGCTGTCTATGATGAGTGCGTCCTCACCGAGCTCCTCGAGCACCTTGACCCTTATGCCCGAAAGCTCGCTTATCTCCTCGTCCCCTCCGAATTCCTCCCTGATTTGTTCCTTAAGATAATCGTAGGCCTCCTTTCCAAACAGGGCGAGGTCGGGCTGATAGCCGTCGAGCTTCAGCTCGTTCGCCTTCTCCTCAACTGAACTCAGTATTCTTATCAGCTCACCGCGCATTTTTAACACCACTTCCAATTCGAGCCAGAGAATTTAAGGCTTTGCACGGGGGGACGTTCCGTCCCCCGCACCCCCTCGAGGTCTCTCCGCAGAGATGGCAAGAGTCTTTATTCTCTGGGGGTACGGGACGTTCCAACACCCCTCGAGAATTGCCCCCACTGACTTGAACCTTAGAAAACGCAGAAGCGACGAAATGACCGTAAAAAAGCTGAGAACTCCTGAGGGCTCAAAATCCAAGAGGTCAGCGTGACATGACGTTGAAGCCCAGCTCTCTGAGCTTCCAGACTATCCCCATCGGGAAGCCGACGACGTTGTAGTAATCCCCTCTGATCCACTCGACGAAGAGCCCGGCCTTCCCCTGTATGCCGTAGGCCCCCGCCTTGTCCATTGGTTCGCCAGTCTTGATGTATTCTCTGATCAAATCGTCATCCAGTTCCCTGAACTTCACCTCTGTGACGGCGGCTCCAGTGATTTCCTCCCCGTTGTGAATGATGCAATAGCCGGTGGTCACCCTGTGAACCCTGCCGCTGAGGAGCCTAAGAATCTCAAAGGCTTCCCCCTCGTTTGCAGGCTTGCCAAGTATCTTATCGCCGATGCTTACAACTGTGTCCGCCCCTATGACTGTACCCCCAACCCTTCCGTGGACCTCCCGCGCCTTTGCCTTGGCCAGCTGAACGGCACACTCAAGCGGCTCTTGGACGGAGCACCCCTCCTCAACGTTGCTGGGGACTACCCTGAACTCCCGAATGAACCTCGAGAGTATCTCCCTTCTCCTAGGTGATCCTGATGCAAGAACCAGCATGGTCTCTCATCCAGGGAAGGGTTAAAAAACCTTGCGAGAAGTCCATCCGGCTATGAGGAGAATTTCGCTAACTGATCCGTGATGAGTACCCTCGCAGCTGAGCCGTTACTTCACCTCCTTCCTCAGGGCCTCAATTTCCCCTTGAGCTCCTGAATTTCCATGTGGAGGTTATCCATTTCTCCGGCGGAACCCCTTAGTGGAGGTGTCAGCCATTGACCTCCCTCCCGCCAACTCCTTCCAGCCCCTCCACTTTCCTCCTCAGAGTTTCCAGCTCTTCCCCAATTTCCTCAATCCTGTCCTTGAGGGTTCTTCTCGTCTCACCCATCTTCCACAGGAGAAAGCCTACGACGATGATTAGGAGTCCCAGGCCAACAGACCCAGTCGCCACCAGGAGCAGGAGGCCAAGCCCCGAGACGATTGCCCCAACCTCTTCAAGCGAATCGTACTCGCTCACTCCGGTCCCTCCATGAGTCCTTTCAACTCCCGCCGCAGCTCCTTCAGCTCATCGCTTATCTCCCATGTCTTGAGGAGAAGGAGGACCAGGATTGCCAGAGTTAGAAGGCCCGGGATGGAGGGGAGCAGCTCAGAGGCGCCCGGGACGAAGGGTGCGAATATCAGCAGAAACAGCAGGATCGCTCCCAGTGCAGCGATGGCATCCACCGATCCCATAGTTACCACCGCAGAAAAGAAGGAAGACAACTATAAAAAGTTTTCTCATGCGGCAGCCCATATCGGTATGCCAGCCTCGAGGAGCCTCTTGAGCTCCTTCCCTATCGGCGTGCTCTTGCTGACCTTGACGAGGCCCTTCTTGCTCGGCGTTGCCGTGAAGACGTACTGCTCGCCGCCGTAGAACTTTAGCGGCCTCTTCGCATAGTCAGGTGAAACGCGAAGCACTATCGTTTTCCTCTTCTCCTCGACCTCGACGGGAATCTTCTCCTTCGGCTTCGCCTCCTCGCGCTCGGCGAAGCTCTTGACGTCTATGCTTATCCCTATTCTCTTCTCAAGCTCCCCAATTCTCTTCCCCTTTTTGCCGATTATCGCCGGGATATCAAACTCGTCGGCATAAATAACCGCTTTGTGCGGGCTTGCTATCTCCACTTCAGTATAAACATCGGGCAAGAACTTCTTTATCTCCTGCTTGAGCCTCTTCTCGGCGAGCCTCAGAGCTGGGGGCTTCTCCTCCTTCTTGACCGGAACGACACTTATCTCCTCGCCGTAAGTGTATATCTCATACTCCAGCTCGCCCGTCTCGAAGTCTCTAACTTCAATTACCGGCCTTGCTAAGTCTTCCTCCTTCATTCCGCTTGGAACCTTGACGAGGTATTCCAGTGTTAGGACCTTGGCCACCCTTCCGGCCTTAATGAAGAGCACAGTGTCGACTATTTGAGGTATCATTCCCAGCTCTACCCTCCCAATAAAGCGCTGAACAGCGTCAATCGGCTTCGTGGCGTGAACCACTCCAACCATTCCGACGCCGGCGAGCCTTAAATCCGAGTAAATCTTGAAGTCACTCGTCTTCCTCATCTCGTCGAATATCGTGTAGTCCGGCCTGACGAGGAGGAGTAAATCCCCAGTCAGCTCCATCCTACCGTTTAAGGCAGTATACTGGGTTATCTCATCCCCAACCTGGAGGTCCCTCGGTTTTTCCATAGTTTTCACTATCTTGCCCATGCCCACATACCACTCGGCCAAAGCCTGGGCAAATGTCGTCTTTCCTTCACCAGGGGCACCAGCGATTAGAATTCCCTCTGCTTTGTCCTTAAGGCGCTCCAGCAACTTGTCACTCAATTCATAGTCCTCTATACTAAGCTTCTTCACGGGCCTTACTGCGGTTATCTCAATCCTATCCGCGAAGGGAGGTTTTGCTATGACGATACGGTAGTTCCTGAGCTGAACAACCGTTGCACCAGGTTCGTCAAGTTCAATGAAACTCTCAGGTTCTCTCTTGGCCCTCTCCACTATGTCGTCCGCTATCTCTTCGAGCTCATCGTCGCTCAGAGGTTCATCGCGAATTGGAACGAGCCTCCACTCGCCGGGCTTTCCCTTCTTCGCGAGCGGCCTTACACCTGCCTTCAGGTGGACGCTCATCGTAGTCTTGTCGAAGAAGTCCTCGAGGCGGTGACGAACCTCCCTCTTTGCCGTCAGGTAAATCACCTCTATGCCCTTCGCTATGGCCACATCACGCTGAACCTGGTCACCGGTAATCAGCGTTGCATTGAGTTCTCTCGCGGTCTCGCGAACCATATGGTCTATCTCTCCAGCTTTGGCACGCCTTATCTGCCATAACTCCGGTCTGCCGCCGTAGAACTCGAGGAGTATCTTACCTCTGTTGGCCATCTCACGGAGCTTCTTGAGCTCCTCAAGGCCCGTGTGACCTATTGCCTTGCCCTCGTTGGCCTGGTGTTCTATCTCAGCTATGACGGCCTCGGGAACTACAACCTTAACCTTCTCGTCGAGTGTCGAGATGAACTGAGTAAGCCTTCCGTCAACTATGACGCTTGTATCCGGAATAAAAACTCTCATACCTCTCACCGTGCTCGGTGTGAGGCTAAAGGTTCATAAAGGTTTAGTTCGAAATAGTTAGGGGAAAAAGATGGGCAGGCTGATATCCATTGCCTCCGGTAAGGGGGGCACAGGGAAAACGACAACAACGGCCAACCTTTCTATAGCCCTTGGAAAGCTCGGCTTCAAGGTCTGCGCCGTCGATGCAGATTTAACTATGGCAAACCTGAGCCTCGTCATGGGGGTTGACGACGCAAGTGTAACCATTCACGATGTTCTCGCTGGTAGAAGCCCCATAACTGGAGCCATCTACGCCACTGCCTTTGAAAACGTTTCTCTCGTTCCAGCCGCCATTGACTGGGAACACGTCATACGAGCCGATCCCAGGAAACTTCCGGACACTCTCCACGAGCTTAAGGACATGTTCGATTACGTGCTCATAGACTCCCCAGCCGGTCTTCAGATGGATGCTATGAACGCCATGCTCAGCGGTGAGGAGGTCGTTCTTGTAACGAACCCGGAAATCTCATGTCTCACCGACACTATGAAGGTAGGAATGGTCTTAAAACGGGCCGGTTTGGTAGTTCTGGGCTTCGTGCTCAACAGGTACGGTGCCAGTGAGAACGATATCCCTCCAGATGTCGCCGAAGAAGTCATGGAGATAAGGCTCCTAGAAGTCATCCCCGAGGATCCCAAGGTTCGGGAGGCTACCCTTGAAGGAGTCCCAGTGGTTGAGTACAAACCCAAATCGGAGGGGGCCAAAGCCTTCATGAGGTTGGCCGAGAAGATATCGAGGATCGCGGGGATAAAAGCAAAGGTGATGAGATGATACTGGCCTTCGTGGGCACGGCTGGGAGCGGCAAGACAACCCTCACGCGATCCTTTGGCAACTATCTTGGAAAGAACGACTATACCGTCGGCTACGTTAACCTGGACACAGGCGTAATGAGGCTCCCCTATTCTCCGGATGTTGACGTAAGGGATGACGTAACGGCATGGGACCTAATGGAGGAGGGTTTTGGACCCAATGGAGCCATTGTAGAAAGTTATGACAGACTACTCCCAAAGGTCGACGAGTATGCTGGAAAAATTCTGAAACTCGACTCGGAGTTAGACTACATTCTGATAGACACCCCCGGACAGATGGAGACCTTCCTCTTTCACGATTTTGGACTCATGCTCATGGAGTCCCTTCCAGACGTTCTGACGGTATACCTCTTCAGCCCGGAAATTCTGAGGAAACCATCTGACTACTGCTTTGTGCGCTTCTTCGGACTCATTATAGACCTGCGCCTCGGAACGACTACCCTTCCGGCCCTCACAAAGGTAGATGCTACAGATCTCGACCACCACAAAAAGTACCTTGACGATCTGGAATACCTAACCGCGAGGCTGAAACTCGAATCCTCAACGCAGGGTCTTCTAGCCCACAGGCTCTGCTCCGTCCTCCCGGAGCTTTCACCACCTACAAGGGTTCTCTACCTCTCTGCAGTAACGGGAGAGGGTTTTGAAGACCTAGAAACTTTAGCCTACGAGCATTACTGCACCTGCGGCGACCTCACATAGTCAACCTAGGCACCTCCTCTTTGAAACCGTGTTCACATTTAGATGCCTTCTGGGTGTGACAATTACAAGGAGGAAACGGGAAGCCTTTTCTTATGAAGGTCGAAGGAATTCCAGGTGAAAACCTTGTGCCTGATAGGGGGTGGGATGGGCTCAAATCTGAAGGTGATGTTTGTCAGGATGATCGAAACCGGCAGACATAGAGG
>JALTCK010000080.1 GCA_027074805.1 Thermococcus sp.
GCTGTACCCTTCTCCTTGACACACCAAAGATCCTTGCTATTTCCTCGGTGCTGACTCCCGATCTTTTAAACTCAAGTATCTTGTTTATATCATCTTGATTCAGCTTCACAGGTTTAAATTTTTGTTCCAATAATATTTTAAACTTTCTTTCTTATGGGGGGCACTACGAAATAATTTCCGGACAGTGCTGGATAAACTTTATAATGCCTACTAAATTTGTCGTATGGGGGGAATCCCCTAACTCAATGGCCATCCCGATAAAGATGGGATGGTGGGTGTCCATGACGGAGGCGAAGGTCGTGGAAAGGATGAATAAGAGGTCTGAGGAAATGGCTACGAAGGTTAACAACCTGATATTGTATGGAATATACAAGGTGCTGGGAGCAGGAGCCAGGGGGCTTGGAAACTCGATAGGGGAGGAACTCCTTCACGCAATGATGGAGGAGTATGGACTGAGCTTTGAGGGAAGCAACGATCCGCAGGAGCTACTCAATCGCTTCACCGAGGTTATGATAAACACGTTCGGCTTCGCTGAGAAGGGTAAGATAGACGTTAAGGGCAACAAGGTAACGTTGAAGCTCGACAACCCGATGGATCTATACGCTCTTCAACTGCTCGCCAAAAAAGGAATGAAGCCCGTTCTTTACCCGATGGCCAACGCTATTGCGGTTGCCATCAAAAAGTTCTCCGGTAAGAACGCCTTGATAAAGGATATCAGGGTTAATGAAAAACACGTTGAAGTTGATATGCTGATTCTGGGGTGATGAGCCATGTTTGAGAACGTTATTGCCGAACTTCTTAGGGTTGATGGTGTTAAGGGTGTCGCAGTCGTCAGCAAGGATGGTCTTCTGATAGAGGGACAGGCAAACGACAGGACTATTGACGTTGAGAACGTGGCTGCGATGGTCGCTACTATCTATGGTACCTCTCTCAACGTCTCAAAAGAGGTGTTCCACGACGAGGCAATCGACATGGTCACTCTTGAGGCACCCAAGGGAAAGATCATCACGGTCGAGGCCGGTGAAAACGCCGTTCTAACGGTGCTTACAGATCCGAAGGTTAACCTTGGCCTCGTCAGGATATACCTTAAGAAGAACGCTCAAAAGGTTGCATCAATGATCTGATGCAGCTCTTTTAACTTTTTAAGAGGTGATTGGAATGCTTCCGGGGAAGTATGTCGAAGTAATCACCGACTTCAACGATCCACTTGAACTCACCGGGAAGATAAGAGAGGGCTATCTCAAGATAGCTTGGAGAAGTGATTCCAGTATAAAGATTAGCTACGTTCTGACCAAGAAGGGCCGCGTAGTCGGTTCCATAGTTGAGGATGTTTTCAAGAACACTTCCATTGAGGGGGATGTAGCCTTTCTTGAATTAGTCAACGCCATTAAGCACAACCTTGTGAGGACCGTTGAACTTTACGAGGCGAATGTTGATGAGATTCTCAAAACTTATCCACATGCCCATGTTAAGATATCCCAGAGAGAAAGAAGGGATCTTGAGTCTTTTCTGGCTCTCCTCAAGAACTATCATGGAGAGATAGAGATTCAGGGCAGTTCTAAGGTATGGGTTCTTGAGGTGTATAAAGGTGTTGTGAAAGCCGCGAGGGCCATACGGGGATCCACCCTTAGGAGTGATAATGCCGTAAGGGAGATATTGTTCGAAATGGGTCATCTCCTAAAGGAGGGGAAGTACAGCATTCAGAATTCTTCTGAGTTCTCTCCTGAGGACACAGTAAGAGATGGCAAACTTCTTCTTAAGGGAGTTAAACTCTTGAAAGAAAAACAAAGATTTGAGAAAAGCTTTTAATTTTCCTCCAAACCCTTTCAGTTTGGTGGTCGAATGAAGCTTGAGGAGTTCATCTCCGACGAGAGGAGCAGGGCCCTCATTGAGAAGACGAGGGAGTTCGCGAAGAGCTTTTTCGAGAGGGAGGGAACTCACGGTTTCTCCCACGTCGAGCGCGTCTTCAACCTCTGCCTCCACATTGGGAAGGAAGAGGGTGCCGACCTCGAAGTTCTCGCTTTAGCGGCGCTCCTACACGACATAGCCAGGCCCCTTGAGGAGTCGGGTAAAGTTGAGGATCACGCCTTGGAAGGGGCCAGGATAGCGGCGCGCTTTCTCAGGGGGCTCGGTTACC
>JALTCK010000081.1 GCA_027074805.1 Thermococcus sp.
TTCTGGTAAGAGGTGCACAGAAAAACTAAGGAAGAAAAAAGGGCCATCAGCTCCTGATAGCGAGCTTGATGTCCTCAGCCTTGACGGTCTTCCTGCCGGCGTGGTGGGCAAGGTCAACCGCCTTCTTGGCGATCTCAGTGGCCTTCTCCTCAAGGTGCTCGGCCAGAAGCTTGGCAGCGTCCTCACTCACGCGGGCGGCGCCGGCCTTTCTAATCAACCTGTCAACCGGGGCAATCGGCAACTCAGCCATCTTCCCAACCTCCTAAACGTTGTTTTGCAGGTATCTGCGTTTTACTTTAGGAATGAAGGGTTATATAAACTTTTCGGAAAAGGAGGCCTGTGAGAGAGATTTACGACATTTTTGGGGTGAGGGGTTTAGAAATGAGTTATCATCCCCGTCTCAACCCAGTGGATAGGCAACGGCAAGCTTAGAACCAAGATCTAATCTCGAGAATTCAGGCCCCAAATCCATTTTAAAGGATTGTTACAGCAGTAATTCTAAAAAAGACGCCAAGAGTTTGGAGCAAAGGGGCAGCAAAAACGCCTCCAATGTCCATTGGCGAGGAAGGATGTAACAAAAATGAACCACAGGGTTTTTATAGAGGGGGTTGCTAGGATAGAGATACTCAGGAGGTGGTTGCCATGGTAGAGAAGTTTGACAAGATATACGACTACTACGTGGACAAAGGATATGAACCCAACAAAAAGAGGGATGTAATTGCAGTCTTCCGCGTGACGCCTGCCAAGGGCTACACGATTGAGCAGGCAGCCGGAGCCGTTGCCGCCGAGAGCTCAACCGGAACCTGGACTACACTATACGAATGGTATGAGAAGGAAAGATGGGCCGACATGTCGGCCAAGGCCTACGAGTTCGTAGATATGGGCGATGGAAGCTGGATAGTTAAGATAGCCTATCCCTTCCATATATTCGAAGACTTCAACATGCCAGGTTTTCTGGCTAGCGTTGCCGGCAACATTTTTGGAATGAAGCGCGTCGAGTGGCTCCGCCTCGAGGATATCTATCTCCCCGAGAAGTTCCTTAGAGACTACCCCGGACCTGCATTTGGTATCGAGGGCGTGAGGAAGAAGCTAGAGATCTACGACAGGCCCCTCTACGGTGTTGTTCCGAAGCCGAAAATAGGATACTCGCCAGAGGAACTCTATAAGCTTGCCCTAGATCTCTACACCGGTGGAGCAGACTATCTCAAGGACGACGAGAACCTCACGAGCCCCTGGTTCAATAGATTCGGAAAGAGGGTCGAGGTGGTTACCAAAGCAATGGAAAAGGCCGAAAACGAGACCGGCGAGAAGAAGACATGGTTCGCCAACATAACGGCCCCAATACTCGAGATGGAACAGAGGCTCGAACTCCTTGCCGACTACGGTGTTCCTCACGCCATGATCGACATCGTCGTCCTTGGATGGGGTGTTCTCGACTACATAAGGGACCTCGCCGAGGACTATGGCATAGCTTTGCACGCCCACAGGGCAATGCACGCTGCCTTTGACAGAAACCCCTACCACGGCATGTCGATGTTTGCTCTGGCGAAGCTTGCCAGGGTAATCGGTGTTGACCAGCTCCACGTCGGAACCGCCGGTGCAGGAAAGCTCGAGGGAAGCAAGTGGGAGGTCATCCAGTACAAGAGGATAATCACCGAGAGCCACTACGTCCCGGACGAGAACGACGTCTTCCACATGGAGCAGAAGTTCTACCACATGAAGCCCGTCTTCCCGACGAGCTCCGGCGGACTTCACCCGGGCAACATCCAGCCCGTCATAGAGGCACTCGGAAAGGACATCGTTCTCCAGCTCGGCGGCGGAACTATGGGTCACCCGGACGGGCCGAAGGCAGGAGCGATGGCAGCCAGACAGGCTATAGATGCCATAGTACAAGGAATCGCGCTTGATGAATACGCAAAGACTCACAAGGAGCTCGCCAGGGCCCTTGAGAAGTGGGGCCACGTCACGCCGGTCTGAGGCTCTGACGGTTTTTCTTTCCCCTTTTCGTCTTCCGTTCAGCTTTTGGGCCGGAGGAGATTTAACCCTCCTCGACGTTTCTATCCCGGTGGTATCATGGTTCATCCGGGAGGCTTTCTCGAGGTCATAACCGGCCCGATGTTCGCGGGCAAAACGACGGAGCTCATAAAGCGCATAGAGAGGCAGATGTTCGCCAAGAGGAAGGCGGCGCTCTTCAAGCCCTCCATAGACAACCGCTACTCCGAGGACGAGGTTGTTGCCCACAACGGCCTCAAATACGGAGCCTTCGTCATCCCGACGAGCGAGGATGGCGTTGAGAGGATAGTGGAGATAACCAAAAGGGAGGGCTACGAGGTAATAGGCATCGATGAGGTCCAGTTCTTTCCGATGAACATCGTCGACGCCCTGAACCGGCTCGCGGACGATGGCATTTACGTCATAGCCAGCGGCCTCAACCTCGACTTCAAGGGAGACCCCTTTCCGGTCACGAAAGAGCTCCTTGTAAGAGCAGACAACATCGTCTACCTCACCGCCGTCTGCACTGTCTGTGGGAAGCCAGCAACGAGGAGCCAGCGCCTGATAGATGGAAACCCCGCCTCCCGGGATTCACCAGTCATCATGGTGGGCGGCAGGGAGAGCTACGAGGCAAGATGCAGAGAGCACCACATCGTCCTCTGAAGCTCCATTTTTGACCGAAAAGCTTAAAGTAATCTTTTCTTACATCAAGTTAGGGAAAGGGGGTGAGACCATGGAGTCAAATAAGGGGATGGGAAAGTTGTTGGATATCCTTGGAAACGAGACAAGAAGGAGGATACTCATACTGCTCACCCGCAGGCCCTACTTCGTGAGCGAGCTAAGTCAAGAGCTCGGAGTGGGCCAAAAAGCCGTCCTGGAACACCTGAGAATACTTGAAAGTGCCGGGCTGATCGAGGGGAGGATAGAAAAAATACCACGGGGAAGGCCGAGGAAGTACTACACGATAAAACGAGGATTTCGGATGGAGGTTCTCTTAACGCCATACTCCTTCGGGACTGAAATGTACGAGCCGAAAAGACCAAGGGAGACCAGGGAATACGCTCAGGCAAAAGCCATAATCAAGTCAACGGGACCCGTTGAGACAAAGATAGACGAACTGCTGACGTTCCTCAACGAAATACAGGAAAGGATAGACGAGATAATCCGCACCAAGCAGGAGCTCGAAGAGGTTAGACTGCTAACTGAGACTTACATCGAAAACCTTCTGAGGAGGATTTCACAAGAAAACGAGAGGGAGTTTGATCGACTCATGAAGGAGTTCAGCTCACGGCTCCCGAGAAAGATAATTGAAGACATCACTGACTTTTAGGAAAATGCAAGCAAAGGAGGAAGGAAAGGGAATGTAGTCAGAGCATCTTGCCCTCTTCCCTCATCCTAACGAGCTTCGTAATATAGCCCGCTATTCTGTTCCTGATTGTCTTGCTGCTCACATTGGTGAGCTCCTCAACCATCTTCTTGTTGTGCTCGAAGTCCTTAGTGAACTTATCCGGATACCTGTCAAACAACTCACGGGCAGTCCTTTTGATGAAAGTCTGCTTGATGTTTCCCATTTCCATCACCCCATTATCTTGACCCTTACAGCCGTAACTCACATCAAAAGAATGCTTTTAAAAGTTTCCCCGGCCGCACTTGTTCCACACTCACAAGCCAGACCATAGGGAAATTTAAAAACCAATTGGATTATTCCCAACCATGCTCAAAGAGAGGATCCGCTGTAGGGGACATGAAAACGTCAGGGCGACTCATAAATCAACGCTGGAGTTCACAAAGGAGGACTACCTAACTCCACGTGGAGACTGTATACTCTGCATTGAAGCAGACAAGGGGATAAACGACTTGAGTGAACGATTCAAAGAGGCCCTAAGAGCAGGAAAGAGAATCATCATCCGCATAAAAGTGGGAAAAATTGTGGATGAAATTATTGCCCAGGGGAGTCCAGGTCTCATCCTCGATCACGAGTACTCTATGGTGATCCGGAAGAGCAAGTACATCGACCCCAGAACTCTTGCTATAAGGGCAAACAAAGCCGCCAAAGACGTAGACCGACGCATCGTAGAGCTTCTCAAGAACCCTGATGTCACCGCGGAGATAGAGCTGATTATTCTGGCCTGACCTCTCTCTTCTCCCCCATTCCAATCGCTAACCCAACGTACCTATCTGCTCCACCGTAGTAAAGATACATTTTTCCGTCTTTTTCAATGAGGGACTCTGCGAAGACAACGTTGTTCACCCAGCCCCTTTTCTCCCACTCGAGCTCTGGCTTGAGGAGCGGAATCTCAGTCCTCCAGAGAACCTTTCTCGGATCATCTCTATCAAAGAGCGCAGCCTGAACGGTGTAGACCAGTTCCTTCTTCCTCCAAAACGCCTCGTTGTGGATGAGTAACACTCCCCCGGGGTTGATCCTCGGCGGAGGACCCGGCTCAACAAGGTGTCCCCGGGGCCTCAGAACGGGTTCCGGTTCGTAATCCCAGTAGAGCGCATCCCTCGAGTGGGCCAACCAGATATTCGAGTCCCCGAAGTACATAACGTACCTTCCTCGAAACGGCCCTGATTTCATTTTTTCCACAAGAACGGCCCCGCTCTTCGTCCAGTTCACCTTTCCGTCCCTCTCAAAGGGAAACTCCTCGAACACCGGCCCGCGCTTCTTCCAACTAAGGAGATTCTTCGACGTTGCAATGCAGAGCCTTGCCACTTTACCGTCGTAGCCGGTGTATGTCATGTGGTAGGTGCGCCCGACCCTTACGACCCTAGGATCCTCGACCCCGACTTTCTCCCATTCATACTCTGGCTCAAGAACAGGTTCCGGATGTTTTACGAAGTTTATTCCGTCTTCACTCAGCGCCAGTCCAATCCTTCCCGTAATCGCCTCCTCCTTCGATTCAGCCCGGTAGAGCATTACGAACTTTCCCCTGTGCCAGAGCACCGCTGGGTTGTAAGTGTTCTTTGAGTCAAAGCCCTCCTTTGAAGGTGAGAGAACCGGACTGGGAAGCTTTCGAAAGAAAAAGCGTGGGTCAGCTGGCTTCAATTTCAATCCCCCCGTTGATCCTGATGGTGTAGTTTCTTCCCCTGAACTTTACTCCTCGCAGAACCAGACTTATTCCCTCAGCCGGTTCGATCACAAGATCTTCCCAGGCCTTCATACCAAGGGAGGCCGTCACAAGGGCAAATACGCTTGCAGCGCTCCATGCTTGAGGTGAATTCGCCCTTGGAACCGGGACGAGTTCATCAAGCCCACTATACAGTTCAGGCAACTCCCTTCTGGGCATCAGTTCTGCTGCCGCAAATATCCTACCCGCCAATTCTTTTGCGAGATCCATCCTTCCCATCGCCGCCAGACCGAGGGCTATCAGGGCATTGTCGTGGGGCCACACACTCCCCCTGTGGTAGCTGAATGGGTTGTATCCCCTCTCTTCCGAACCTAACGTCCTCACCCCGTACTTTGAGAGCATGTCAGGGTGGAAGAGCCTTTCAGCGGTCTCCTCAGAGTGCTCTGATATTCCCGTTATTAGGAGGTGCCCCATGTTCGAGGAAACGACGCGGAGTGGCTCTCCGTTGCCGTCCAGCGCCAAGGCATAGTAGTCTTCAAGCCAGAAGTCCCTGTTGAACCTCTTCCGGAGTTTTCTGGCCTCCCTCAAAAGAAGTCCCCCATTAAACTCCGTTAGCCGAAGACTTCCGGCCAACCTGAGCGCCCAATAGGCATACCCTTGAACCTCAACGAGCGCTATCGGAGGCCTGGCTGATCTTCCCTTTTCGTCGACTATTGCATCCGCCGAGTCCTTCCATCCCTTGTTCCCGAGTATTCCCGGGACGTAGGTTATGTATCCATCATCGAGCTTTTGGAGTATCCACTCAACGGCCATCGTCAGGTTTCTCCTGAGACTTTCAATAAGAACCTCATCGCCGGTCCAGAGCAAGTACTCCCCTGCCAATGCCACGTATAAAGGCGTCGCGTCAACAGCACCATAGTATGGCCCAAAGGGAACCCTTCCCGTATGTGTCAGCATTCCCAATCTGAACTCGTGGGCTATTTTTCCCGGTTCTTCCTCGCTCCTCGAATCGTTCTTTCTCCCCTGGATCGAGCTGAGAAACCCCAGTGTCCCCCTGGCGTATTCAGGATAGTAGGGTAAGAGGAACATGGAGGTTATTATCGCGTCCCTTCCGAACGGACAGGCAAAATGGGGCAATCCTGCAAGAGGAACAGGGCCATAGACCGTCGAAAGCGTCAGGGCCGTTACGTCCTCAGATGCCCTCTCAAAAACCAAGTCGAGAGACGATCCCGTAAAGATGGGGTTTTTTATGCCCACTGGATTGTCCCCAATTATCCCTGAGACCTTACCAACGACCTCCGGGAGGAATCGGACGAAAAACTCTGCACTCCCCCCAGGCAGTATTCTAAAATGGGCAGTTAGATCTTCCCCTTCCCTCTTCATATCACTCTCCACTCTAAGGGCCCTCCACTCACCGTTTGACCCTCTCGAATAAAAACCGCCTCCCTGGAGAGGAGGTTCACCTCTGAATCCCATAAAACCCCTCACCTGGAAAATGTCCTCGAGGGGCACTTCGTAGGAGTACTTTACTCCGATCTCAAGCGGTTTAGGAGAGGGGTTGTAGAAGGTGAGCCTTTCCTCGTAGAGCCCGCCAAGCCTTCTTCTCCTAACGAGGAAGGTCCCCCCATCGAGTGAGAAATAAGAAAAGGCCATCTCAAAGGTTGAAGAAGACCCAGTGAATTCAGGTCTGGGTACAACTTGAAGGCTAACTCCCCTCAGGAAGCGTGTATCGAGAAGGTAGAACCCGTGATGCCCTTCGCTCATATTCCCCTCTTCATCGGTAACTACAAAGGCTCCATTGTTTGATAAAGTGACATTCATTCCCCCATCCCCCTAGAGTTGACCTAGCTAATCCCTGTTCTAAGCCAGATGCCACCATTCCAGAGCTGCACAACTACCCTAATCACATCTGGATAATCTTCACGGAAAATTTCTCCGTCAAATTCTTTGGAGCTTCTAATAATACAGTTTCCGAGCATTAGAAATTTCTCCTTAATATTTCCCTTTCCATCGCCCGGGAGCAATATGCTTCCCAGATCAGTTTTAAGGAGTGTCCTTGTCGCTCTCAAGCTTTCATTCATGGAATCACCTCAAAACCTGCATCACCACAAATATGCCCCCAGTCAATTTCGAATGCCTTTCCAGGAGGGCATTTCCGCATTCGAGTGAGAACCCCAAGGACGTTGGAGCTGGATACATTGCAAGGATACTCACAGGCAACACCTTGAAGGCGTTCTATACGGACTCCATATAACGATTGCGATTTGCCCTATATCCAACATTCCCAGCCAGGATGGATGCTTTAGACTACCATAAAGGGAGAAAAGATACGTAGAGTTTGGCACAACAAAAGGTATCATTTCTCCCTATTGCAACTCAAACCTCTACTGCCCCTCACTCAGTCATCCTCCAAACATACAACCATTTAAAGTGGTTTATTTTGAAAAAAGTTATATACCTTTCAACCATACTCGAACCAAGGCGATGCCTATGGATCTGAGGGTAGGAATAATCGGCTGCGGAAACATATTCAATCTCGCCCACAGGAAGGCACTGAAAGGAATTGAGGGAGTCAAGGTTATTGGTTGCATGGACATAGACGAGGCAAGAGCAAAGGAAGGCGCTAGGGAGTTTAGAACAAAAGCGTTCACGAACCTGGACGAGTTCCTCGATCTCGACCTCGACGTTGTAGAGGTTCTGACACCCACTTACACCCACTCCGAACTGACAATCGCTGCCCTTAAAGCAGGAAAGCATGTTATAGTCGAGAAGCCAATAGCCCTAACTGTTGAGGAAGGCAAAAAAATGATACAAACCGCCGAGAAAGAGGGCCTGCACCTTTTTGTTGGCCATGTAAGGCGTTTTGACCTCAGGTGGATTCAGATGAAAGAAGTTATAAAGAAGCGCAACATTCTCCCCATGCACATCAGAAAAGCAGAGGTTCAGAACCTTCCCTTCCCGAAGGACTACTGGTACTGGGACGAAGATAGGAGCGGCGGCGTAGCTGTTGACCTTGGGGTTCACGTCACGGATTTTCTGCGCTGGTTCTTCGAGGCTGAACCTGTGAGTGTCTACGCCGTTGGAAAGGCCATCAAAGAGGAGGCGAGGGCAAATGAAACCTTCGACCACTTCACGATGATAGTAGAGTTCGAAGGCGGTAGAACCGGTATAGCAGAGGTCAGCTGGGCGTATCCCTACCCATCCCGCTACGGCGTGTTCTACCATCACGTCGACATCATTGGAAAGAACGGCAGGATACGCTATACCCCCCTGGATACCCCAGTAGTCGGCGTTGCCAAGGCTAACTTTGAGATGCCCCGCTTCTCACCTCTTCTTTCGACCTTTCCAGATGCCTTCGAAAGGGAGCTTAGACACTTCTTTAACTGCATAAAGGGCAGGGAAGAACCCATCGTAACAGCTGAAGATGCTTTAATTGCTCTAAAGATTACTGAAAAGGCCAAAGAAAGCGCCCGCACCGGGGAGGTGATTGAGATATGAAGAAGCTCAACTTTGGGGTGATAAGCTACGCCCATCCGCACGCTCTCCGTTTTGCCTCTGTGATTGCAGGAGGCAAGAGAACGAAGCTCGTTGCAATATCGGGCGACGGCTCAAACAGCGATGTTGCAAGGGCCGAGGCCAAGAAGTATGGGGCAAAGTTCTACACGAACTACGAGGGCCTCTTAAGGGACGAAAACATAGATGCCGTCTATATTGCCGTAGAGACGTACAGACACAGAGAAATAGCCGTTCGAGCCGCTGAGGAAGGTAAACATATACTCCTCGAAAAACCCATAGCCCTCAACCTCAAGGATGCCGACGAGATAATAAAGAGAGCCAAGAGAGCTGGGATAAAACTGATGCTACCCTTTAACCCTCGCTTTACAGAACCTCTAAAAAAGGCCAAGGAACTGCTTGAGAATGGAGAGATAGGGGTCTTAGAATACATAAATGCAATTTCAGAAAATGTGAAGCCTCCAATATTCCTCCAAGGACTTGACATGAGCTGGTTTCTTGACAAGAAAAAATCCGGCGGAGGCGGCTTTATGGACACCGCTCCTCACGGCATCGATTCACTCCTTTGGCTCACAGGAGACACACCAAGGAAGGTTTACGCCGATATAGGCAGCAAGATATACGGCTTTCCCGTGGACGACATAGGGACGGCCGTCCTCGAGTTCAGAGGGGGGGTTTTAGCTGTTCTTACTGCAGGATGGGGCAATCCGAAGGGGTACTCCTACAGCATAGAGATGAAGTACTACCTCGTAGGCAGGGAGGGCTTTCTTGACGTGAGAACAGCCTACCCCGATTTCACAGTCTACCAAGACAGAGCCGAGAAGATTTATTGGGACAGACCAGATGTTCGAAACATCGTGGAAACTTTCACTCAAGCAGTTCAAAAAGACAAATCCGTTCCAATTACTGGGGAGGTTGCCAAGGAAAACCTCAAAATAACACTAGCAGCCTATGAGTCTTCGAGAGAGAGAAAGGTTGTAAGGCTTTAAACTCTAAACGTCCAAAAACATTTACTTTTTTGTAAATACAACTACTTTTAGTGGTTTAGAACGCAACCCTTATATACAATGTCCACATAAGTTCTACAACAGAACTTGAATATCCATAACTGTACTTGGGTGAGGGATATGAAAAAGGTGTCCGCAGCTTTGTTGATTGGAGTGATGGTTTTGTCTATTTTTGTGGCCGGATGCATTGGAGGGGGAACTACAACAAGCAGTAGCTCCACCTCTCAGACGAGCTCTCAGACGACGTCTTCAAAGACAGCTTCCATAACCTGGGTTTCCACCCAGCTGGCGCCACCAGAGGAAAGAGCCTTCGTTCTCAACACACTCCTTCCACCGTTCGAGAAGGACACAGGGATAAAAGTAAACTACGTTCCACTCAGCTACACCGACCTTTCCACAAGACTGGCTGGTGAAGAGCAGAGCGGAAAGGTTACTATAGATCTAATCGGGGACCTCCATGGTGGAATGGACTACTATGCCTCCAAAGGGTGGCTCATGGATCTCAACTCCATGCCAAAGCTTACTGGAAGGACTTTCATCCCGGCCTTCATGAAGTACGCCACCATCAACGGAAAGCTCGTCTACATACCCTGGATGAGTGCCACGTACGTCATGGTTGTCAACAAAGAGGCCTTCAAGTACCTACCTCAGGGACTAACTGAAAACGACGTTATCCAGGGAACAGACAAGTGGACTTACGATGCACTCCTGGCCTGGGCTAAGAATCTCAAAGAGAAGACCGGCAAGCCCCTCCTCGGATTCCCGGCTGGACCGAATGGCCTCTTCGTGAGGTTCCTTCACGGCTACCTGTACCCGAGCTTCACAGGATACGAGGCCAAGGAGTTCAACAGTCCCCAGGCAATCCAGATGTGGGACTACCTCAAAAACCTCTGGCAATACGTTAACCCCGCCTCCACAACGTGGGACTCCATGAGTGACCCACTCCTAACCGGACAGGTTTGGATCGCCTGGGATCACACAGCCAGGATTAAGAACGCTATAGAGACCAAGCCGGATCAGTTCGTCGTGGTTCCGGTTCCAAGGGGACCAAAAGGCAGAGGCTTCATCGTCGTTCTCGCCGGTCTTGCAATACCCAAGAACGCTCCAAATCCAGAGGCGGCCTGGAAGCTCATTGACTACCTCACAAAGCCATCCACTCAGGTTGAGGTTCTCAAGAACGTCGGCTTCTTCCCGACAGTTACGGAAGCTTCAAGTGCCGTTCCAAATGGGCCATTGAAGATACTAGCAGAGGGCGTTAACAAACAGGAATCAACAAAGGATGCTCTTGTGGTCATGATACCAAACCTTGGGAGCAAGGGAGGCGAGTTCAAAGATGTGTACAAGGAGGCGTTCAGGAGGATAGTTCTACAGGGAGAGGATCCACAAAAAGTACTCTCAGAGCTCGGTCCAAAGCTGGCACAGCTGTTTAAAGACGCCGGCATACCCGAGCCGTGAGGGAGAAGGCATGAAGACCAAATACCTTCCCTACCTTTTAATTTTACCTGCGGGGGCTTATCTCCTTTTTTTCATTGGTTATCCTCTCGTGCAGGCCATATATTTGGCATTTACTCAAAATGGACACTTTACATTAGCAAACTTTCATCGAGCCTTTTCCAATTCCATGTTCTTTCAGGCTTTAAAATTTACACTGGCTCTCGCGATAGTTATTATCCCCATACAGGTTGTTCTAGCCCTTGTTCTAGCCCTTATAATGATGAACACATTTAAAGGAAAGGATTGGGTTCTGTATGCCCTGATAATCCCTCTCACCATAAGCGACGTGGCCGGAGGATTGATATGGTACACAATGCTATCGGATGCTGGATTCTTGAACAAGCTGTTGCTGAATCTGGGTTTGATAAGCCAACCAATCCACTTCTTTGGATATCAATACAGAACTATGGAATTTCTGGCAATAGTCCTCGAGGAGATCTGGCGCTCCACGGCGATTGTCTTTGTCATAATCCTTGCAGGCCTTCAGATGATAAGCAGAGAATACATAGAAGCCGCGGAAGTCTTCGGTGCTGGGTATTGGACAAGACTCAGGAAAATCGTCATTCCTATGCTCAAGCCTAGTATACAGAGCGCCTTAATAATAAGGACACTGTTTGCCATGCAGATCTTTGGCGCCGTCTGGATGTTGGCCGGCCGAGACATTCCAGTGCTCGCTGGAGAGGGCTACTATCAACTGACCTTCATAAAGGATTACAGTGTTGCATCCATATACGCCCTCGCTATAGCTATGCTCTCGATAGTGCTTGGGGCCCTCTACGTCAAGTTCCTTAAGGCTCCCTACCTGGAGGTGGGAGAATGAACGACGAGACCAAGTACTTCCTGACAAGGCTGGGAATTTACACGTTTTTATTCACTTTCGTGTTGTGGGTGATAGTCCCTATAATAATCTCCACTCTCTATGCGTTTTCAACCCGACTGGACTACTACAACATGAACAAGGTTATCCCGACTCACTTCACGACCGAATGGGTGAAGACAATACTGTTCACCCTCGGTGGCTGGCAGGGAATAAAGAACAGCATAGTTGTGGCACTTATGACAATAGGAATAAGCTTCTCTCTGGGAATACCAGCAGGATATGCAATCGCAAAGTTCATCTTCCCTGGAAAGGACTCCATCAAGCTCTCCATAATAGCCCTGAGAATGTTCCCAATACCTGTCATGGCAATACCTCTCGTGATACTGTATATACACCTCCATCTCATAGATACTCTTTTTGGTGTGGCTCTTGCACACACTGCCATGGCCCTGCCATTTGTTGTCCTGATAACATCGAGTATATTCGCTGGAGTTTCAAAAGATTTTGAAGAAGCCGCACTCGTTTTTGGATTGAACAGATTTCAGTCTTTCCTGAAGATAACACTTCCTCTAGCGCTACCTGGACTTGCAGCGGCTGCGATGTTCACCTTTGTTATGAGCTGGAATGAGGTTTTTGTGGCTTCAATATTAACCCTAAAGAACAGGACTTTGCCGGCACAGATTCTCTCAATAATGGCGGGATCCAGCGGAGGTGCTGCCCCGCCCTACTATAAGTTTGCCGCGGCTTTTATCATGACGTTCCCAGCGCTAATCTTCGTGTTTTTTGCCAGGAAGTACTTAGTAACCATGTGGGGGATCACTTTAAAGTGAGGTGGAGTATATGGTCGAGGTCCGACTTGAGAAGGTTACCAAAAAGTTTAAGGAGTTAGTGGCTGTAAACGGGTTGACACTCACCGTCAAGGATGGAGAGTTTCTTGTACTCCTAGGTCCAAGTGGCTGTGGAAAAACCACTACCTTAAGGATGATCTCCGGACTCGAAACTCCAACCAGTGGCCGTATTTTCTTTGGGGATAGTGACGTAACGTATCTGCCTCCAAAAGATCGAAATATCTCCATGGTGTTCCAGAGCTACGCCGTGTGGCCTCATATGACGGTTTATGAGAATATTGCCTTCCCACTTAAGGTCAAAAAGTATCCAAAGAATGAGATAGAGCAAAGGGTAAAATGGGCAGCGGAGCTGTTGCAAATTTCAGAATTACTAAAAAGATATCCCAGTCAACTCTCCGGTGGCCAGAGACAGCGTGTTGCTGTGGCGAGAGCAATAGTGGTTGAGCCAGATGTCCTTCTCATGGATGAACCACTGAGTAACTTGGACGCCAAACTGAGAGTGATGATGCGCGCTGAGCTCAAGAAACTACAGACAAAACTTAAGGTTACAACTATCTACGTCACACATGACCAAGTTGAGGCTATGACCATGGGCGATAGGATAGTGGTCATGAACCAGGGGAAACTACTTCAAGTAGGACCCCCGACCAATGTCTACCTTAAGCCCAACTCGCTGTTCGTTGCCACCTTCATAGGCTCCCCTGAGATGAACATAATCGATGCAAGTATAACTGAAAGAAAGGATGGCCTTTACATCGAGGGCAGTGGCTTCGTCCTCAGACTCACGGATGACTTCAGAGATCTCCTCCGGGACTACATCGGAAAGGATATTTACTTGGGTATAAGGCCTGAACACATGACGGTTAGAGGTGTTTCGACACTCGAGCACGTAAATAAGAGCGCTGAGATAGAGGGGCTTGTGGATTTCGTAGAGGCTCTGGGTACAGATACTATAATCCACACTAAGGTTGGAGACAACATCATCAAGATAAAAATTCCGGGCCATGTTCCTCTCCCAATAGGGGAAAATATTAAAATAGAGGTCGATCTTGATAACGTCCACATCTTCGACAGAAAAACAGAGAAAGCGATAATCTGAGGAATGTTTATGGAGGAGAAAGAAGTCAAAAGCAGGTTAAAAGAACTTGGACTGAACGAGTATGAGGTTAGGGCATACATTACTCTTTTAAAGAACGGTCCATTGACAGCAGGAGAATTGGCCACTATATCTAAAGTGCCCCAACCAAGAATATATGACGTTATAAGGACCTTAATGGCAAAGGGTTTTGTTACAACCACTCCAGGAAGGCCCATGAAGGTAGTACCTTCAAGCCCAAAGAAGGTAATGGAAGCCATACGGAGAAGGTACAATGAGAGGCTTGAAGAACTCAAAGCGGAGTTAGAAAGGATATACACCCCTAGAAAAGAAGTGGGGAAAGTTACTGTTATAAAGAGCAAAATAACCTTCGAAGAACACTTGAAGGAGGCAATTGAAAACGCAAGACATCATTTGAGCATTGCTCTTCCCCTTGATATAGTTGAAAGAATAAAAGATAAGTTAATGGAGAAAAGAGCCGAAAGAGCAATTGTTCATCTCTTTGTTTATGGTACTGGCGAAGTGCCCCTAGTGGCGAATGAAATCCGCATCCGAGAAGTCCCAGACCCAATAATAGTCATACAGGATAGGGAGATGGGAATCTACCTTCCCTACGAGGCCATCGATTCAAACAGTTCTTTACATGGTTATGGACTCATCATAAGGGACAGCAACCTTCTCTTTATGATTGATCGTTATTTTTATCACGCCCTCTGGCCAACGGGTATGGTAGCATATAAAGAAGAGAGAAAACTTGAACTACCAAAGGAATACATTCACATTCGAGATCTTGTTAGAGACATCCAAAGGTTCGACCTCCTAGGAGCAAAGGTCGAAGTCTTTGGGAAATTCACCCGCTCAGGAGTCCCCATTTACATTATGGGAAAGATTATCGACTTCTTCGAAGATGAAGGTAAAATAATCTCGAACATAACGATAGAAACTGAGGAAGGACAAAGGTACGTGGTTGGCGGGTGGAATGCTTCCCTTGAAGACATTGAGGCTGAGCGCATAATTCTGCTTGAGTGAGGTGTTTCAATGGAGGCAAGAAGGATAGCCTCAACTATACTCCATGAAACAATAAAGAGTGCCAACCCCTACACTGCCGTGAAGAGAGCAGTTAAGATCAAGGGGAACGCTTTGAAGATCTTTGGGAAAAAGTTTGAACTAAGTGGCCGTGTTTATCTCCTTGCTTTTGGTAAGGCCGCCTGCCCCATGACCCAGGCCGTTCTTGAGGTTCTAAATGAATATGTGGTGGAGGGCCTTATCGCCACAAAGTACGGTTACGCTGGAAACTGCCCTCGTGAAGAACGGCTCAGGATAATTGAGGCAGGTCACCCAGTCCCTGATAAAAACTCCCTCCTAGCAGGAAAGCTCGGTATTGAACTTGCCAGAAAAGTAGGTCCTGATGATGTCCTCCTCGTTCTTATCTCGGGTGGAGGTTCGGCACTCTTCCTCTTCCCAGAGGACGGGATAAGCCTTGAGGACAAAATCAAAACAAATGAGCTGTTACTAAAGAGCGGGGCAAGAATATCAGAAATAAACACTGTTAGAAAGCACATCTCAGCAGTTAAAGGAGGAAAGCTAGTCAAACTGGTGAAAGGAACTGTAATAAGCCTCGTTCTCTCGGATGTCGTCGGCGACAGGCTTGATGCCATAGCCTCCGGCCCAACTGTGAAGGATCCAACAACATTCCAAGATGCGTTTAGGATTTTAAAGCTCTACAACATCTGGGAGAAACTGCCCGGAAGCGTTAAGAGCTACATAGAGTATGGAATCAGCGGAAAAGCCGAGGAAACGCTAAAAAAGGACCTTCCAAACGTTCACAACTTCATTGTAGGTAGCAACTTTCTGGCCTGTGAGTCCGCCAAGAGAACGGCTGAAAAACTAGGCTACAACGCAGAGGTCCTGACGACAAGCCTAGAGGGCGAAGCAAGGGAAGTAGCACTTGCAGTGGGTTCCATAATCGAAGAGGTGGCAAAGAGAAACAGACCCTTGAAAAAGCCAGCCGTCCTCGTATTCGGTGGGGAGTGGACTGTAACCGTAGGGGAGGCAAAAGGACAAGGGGGGCCGAATCAGGAGTTTGCCCTAAGTGTCGCCAGAAAGATAGCAGGGCTCAACGCAACGGTGGCAGCTTTTGACACAGACGGAACCGATGGACCAACCGATGCCGCTGGAGGGATAGTTGATGGAAAAACACTCGAGATGCTGGAAAAGGCCGGGATAAACGTGGAGGATGCGCTTAAAGCCCACGACTCATACCGAGCCCTAGAAAAGATAGGGGCGCTCCTTAAGCTCGGGCCAACTGGCACCAACGTAAACTCTATCATTATCGCCGTGATCCCCAAGAATATTGACTGAAGGGAGCGGGCCAAGCATGGAAAGGTTACCGCGTAGGGAGTTAGTCAGGAAACTCTGGCATGCATCACCTGGAATCCTTGGTGCTCCGATAATACTCTTCACACACAAGTGGGTTACCCTTCTCGTAGTTTGGTCTCTGGCGTTTCTCTACACCCTCCAGCACCTGAAGCTGAAGAGGGGCTGGAAATTCACGGTGCCGGTGGCGGATTTGAGCTACCGCACGATGGCAAGGGAAGACGAAAAGGATAACTTCCTCGGAAGCTTCCTCTTCTGGATCACGATGGGGATAATCTGCACCGTCTTCCCAAAGCTAGCTGCCCTTGGAGCGCTCTGGGTCTCGACCTTCGGAGACTGCTTCAATGCTATAGTGGGGCAGAGAGTAGGGGGCCCGAGAATTCCATGGAACTCTAGGAAAACGTTCGTCGGAAGCACCACGATGTTCCTAGTTTCTATAATTGCCCTCTGGGGAGCTCATAAGGTTCTTTCTCTCGACCCCAACTGGAATATTCTCATGGACATTACTTTCATTGCAACATTCCTTGAAAGCCTACCTATCCGCTCCGCTTATGACGAGTTCACAGTTCCTTTTGCAACCGCCCTAATGCTCTGGCTTGCGTATGGGGGTCCACTCTTTGGGGTGGTGTGGTAATCAAAGTCCCACGAAACCCCAGCCATGGAAATGAGTCTCTATGCCCTCGGCCCTTACTCCAAGGGAGCGAATCTCGGCGACGAGATTATTGACGAAAGTCTTGAAAAGCTCCGCCCTTGTGAGAATCCTATGGCTTTCGGGGAAGTTCTCCCGAAGAATGGACTCAAAAGCACCACCGGCCTTTCTCAGGTTCAGAACCTCAAAGAAATAGTGGTCGACGAAATCCCTGGTCTCCTCCACGATAGCCGAAACGTCGGTAACTCCCGGGATGATGGGGCTCACAAAGGCGTACGTCCTTATGCCCACCTCGTGGAGCTCCTGGAGGGCATTTATTCTCACCTTCATGACCGGCGTCAGAGGTTCAAGGAGACTCTTCTCACGACCTTCAAAGGAGTTAACCGTCAACCCAACCTCGATAGAGTCGAAGAGCCTGAAGAGGTCGATGTCCCGCGTTACCAGGGGGGACTTCGTGAGGATAGAGAGTTCGTTCCTCTTGTCCATGAAGCGGAGAACGCTTCTCGTGAGCTTTAGTTCGGCCTCTATCGGCTGGTAGGGGTCGCTCACCGTTGACATCACGACGGTTCCGGAAACGCGTTTCCTGGCCAGCTCAGGAGCGTTAACCTTCACTATAACCCAGCTGCCCCATTCTGCCTCGTTTTCCCTAACCACGTTCTTCGCGTAGCAGTAGGGGCAGGCGAATGAACATCCAACGTACTGGTTGACGCTCCAATCCACACCGGGAATCCGAGAGCGGGTGTACAGCGTCTTGGCCCTTCGCTTTATGACCCTAACATTCATAAGTGGAAGTTGGGAAATCCCCTTAAAAGGTGGTAGGATGGAAGTTGTGGTCAAACGGAGGCCCGTGAGATACGCGAGGCTCGAGGTGAAACCGGATGGGAGGATCGTCATAATAGCCCCGAGGGGATTCGACGTCGAGAAGCTCATTGAAAAGCACAGCGCATGGATAGAAGGCAAGCTGGCGGAAATCGAGGGTCTGAAGGAGGTTGCCAACTCCGGATTTCCCTTCAAGGGCGAGTTCTACCGCGTGATACGGGGGACGAGAGCGAAAGTTCATGAAAGGTTCAAGACCGTGACACTTCCAAGCGACCCAGTCCAGATGTTGAACCTCCTTAAGAGGCTCCTGAGGCCAGAGATTGAAGACCTCGTCCAGGAGTACAGGAAAAGGATGAGCGTGACTCCCTCCAGAGTCTTTATCCGAGATCAGAGAACGCGATGGGGGAGCTGCTCCCCTAAGGGAAACCTCAACTTCAACGTCCGCCTCATAGCCGTCCCCGAGGAACTCCTCCGCTACGTGGTCATCCACGAGCTGGCTCACCTCAAGTACATGGATCACTCAAAGGAGTTCTGGAAACTCGTGGGAGAATTCTACCCAGATTATAAAAAGGCCCGGGAAGAACTGAAGAAATGGTGGACAATACTCGAACTGAACGAGTACTGGAAGTGGCTGGAGGGGAGGCCGTGAAACTCTCCGAAGCCCCAAAACTCCTAGCCCTTACAGCCGACGAAATAATAGTCGTCGCTTTCCTCCTTTTCATCCTTCCAGCCCTGGGAATCAAGGTGCCACTTCCAGTTACCCTTTTGATTATCGCGGTCCTCGTACTCAAGGACTTCCTGATAGCACCCTTCGTTCTCAGGGGAGGTCTAAGAGCGAAGCCAAGTGCTGGACCGGAGAGCTTGGTGGGAAAGGAGGCACTTGTCATCGAAGACCTCTCACCTGAGGGAGTCATCAAGGTTGCAGGGGAAATGTGGAGAGCGGAGTGCCTCAATGGAGAAGCCAAGGTTGGCAATAGGGTCCGAATCGTTGGTGTTGAAGGGGCTAAGCTCCTCGTGGAATGCCCAGAGTAGCAAGAACCGCCGCTATCTCTTCAGGGTTGTTGGTCGTAAAGGATACAGTCCATCCTTTCTTCTGCCGCACCGTGACACATGCCTCCCCTGGCAATGTGAAGTGGATCGTGCCATAACAGCTCATCCACCCCTCTCGAACCTCAAATTCTGCTATGTTCTCAATGGGAACCGTCTTCCTGACCACGATGCCGAGGAATCCCCTTATCCTCAACTCACACTCGTCTATCTCAATCCTAATTGCCGTAACGTCCAGAAGGAAAAATGAAACCGTAAGAGTAGTCGCAAGCATTATTTCAAAGCCTTCTCCACCGCGATACGTCGCGGAAAGTCCCACAAACATCAAGATAATTGGGACGAGCATGATGAGTTGAAACGCCTTGCTCGTCAGAGACTCCTCATAGAGTGCCATCCCACCACCAGGATGACTTCTCGGTTAGAGCTTTAAAGGTTGGCTTCTAAACCCCCCAGGTGGTAACATGGTTAAGACTATGCCCGTTGACAGGCTGAGCGATGAAGACATCAGGAACATACTCACAAAGTACAGAAAGGTTGCCCTAGTTGGTGCGTCACCAAAGCCGGAAAGAGACTCCAGCGATGTGATGCGCTACCTTATTAAGAGAGGTTACAAGGTTTACCCCGTGAATCCCCGTTATAAAGAAGTCCTCGGGAGGAAGTGCTATCCCAGCGTCCTCAATATTCCGGATGAAGTTGAGATAGTCGACCTCTTCATTCGCCCCGAGTTAACGATGAGCTATGTAGAGCAGGCCATAGAAAAGGGTGCAAAAGTGGTGTGGTTCCAGTTTGGGACGTACGAGCGAGAGGCCTTCAAAAAAGCTAAAGAGGCAGGATTGACAGCAGTGGCCCATCGCTGCATAAAACAGGAACACGCAAGGCTCATTGGGTGACTCCAAACATTTAAAAGAGGGTTCCCAGTTTTAAACCGTGCCCGAGGAAATAGTCGTGATCTACCTGAACGATGTGATAATTCTCCTCAAGAAGCTGGATATACATCGGGATTCACGGATCAAGATACTGGCTGAAAAAGTGGAAACTGGAGACCAACCAAGATCTTGACTACCTCAGTCTCCCCAGGAGGAAACGGATGCCGAGGAACTCTTTTAGTTTTAGGCATGACAAGATACTTCTCCCGGAGCTCCATTTACGGATTACTTGGGAAAGAAGCTCCGGCCGGTGCTCATTGTCAGCGCCAATGTGCTGATGCGATAAGCGAGGATTTGATAGTGTTCAAAATAACAGGGACTTCACATTTTGAGGAGTTCCAAGTCGAGCTTGGATAGGAAAATCTCCTCAGAGGCAACCTCAGGAAAAGGAACTTCACAGACTGCTCCTCCGTTTTTACTGTCGAGAACTCTCTCATCATTAAGAGCATTGTAGAGATTAACTCAAAAATAAACGAGGTCAAAAAGACTCAAACGACCTTTGACCATTGATTAACCCCTGTATCTCAGCACATGGATGTCCCTAACGAGCTTGTGCCTCTCCTCATAGTCAGTATACCTTCCCAAAACCTCGAAGCCAAGCTTGCCGAGCCACTTCCTCTCTTTTCTATAAATCCCTCCACCGCTTAACTTGTACGCAGGGAATACAAAAACAACTTTCCCGTTCCTCCTCAACACGTCGGCAAAGCTCTCAAAGACCGGATAGTAAAACCTGTCCAGGTCGTTGATGAGTTTAATAGCCTCCCCTCTGCTCGGGTGCCTCTTGAGGGGCTTTCCAAGGTAAGGCTCCGTAACTATCGCGTCGAACCTCTGTCTAAAACAGCGTTTCAGCTTTCTCGCGTCGCAGGCCTCCAAATGGGCCGAGTTCTTGAGCTTGAACTCCTTCCTGAGCCAGGCGAGGTTCTTCTTTGCCGCACGTATCTGATCCTCCTCCCTGTCACTCCCGGAGGCTTTCAACCCCTGAAGAACAAACTCTTGAACGACAGTCCCGATTCCGCAGAAGGGATCAAGGAAGGAGCCGTTTCTAATTTCGGTTAGATTCACCATTATCCTTGCCAGCCTCGGCGGGATTGAGAGTATCGGTTTCTGAACCGGTCTTTCCACGTCGAGCTTCTTCAGCTCGAAGGGGTTCGTTACTTTAATTGTCTCACCCACAAGAAAACTCCCGTCTTCGCGGAAGAGAAAGACGAAGTCTTTAACGTCGGGAAAGCCCTTGAGAATCAACTCTGCGGGCATCGCATAGGTTTTTGCCGGCTTGAAGAACTTCGAGGGCCCCTCCTCCTTGAAGTGCCTTTTTATCTCGCTCCCAAACTTCCTCCACAGCTTCCAGCCATTCCTCCCATATAAGCTCACCGTGAAAAGCCTGGAGTACTCGAGGTCTCTTACCGCCTCCTCGCCCTCGCCCACTATTCTCACAAGCTTTAAGGAGCCGCCGAGCCAGTGAAAGTACCTCCAAATCCCAGAACTTGAGTCAAATATCAGCCAATCTCGACTTCCTTCAATAACACTTACCTTCAGGTTAAACCTCCTAGTGAACGCATGAAACTCCCCTTCGCTCAGGCGGGGATTTTTTCCAAATATCACCGCGTACATGGTCGTGCACTTCCATACTTTCCTTAAAAACGTTCCGAGGGTTAGGTTAATAAGAGAGAAGAACGAAGTAAGAATTGCAGGGTTCACGATTACTCAGGGGGTTATTGACATGTTGGTCAAAGAGGTACTCTCTTCAGTTGAAGTAATTCCAGACCCCTATGTAAAATCAGTAACCTACGCGAAGATAGGTGAGAGGCTTGCCAAAGCCAAAAACAAGGTGTACAAGGTGGCCTTTCTTAAGGCGATGGAAACTGCGAAGAGCATAGATGAACCAGCCTCCATGTTCCGTGCCCTCCTATCAGTGGGCTACTCTATGGGACGGGCCGGGCTAAAGTCATCAAAGAGAATCTACTCCCAGGTTGTGGAAGATTCAAAAGTTCTTCCCGAACCCCAGCGCGACCTCCTAATGAGGCTTTCATCTCTCTACATGCTCGCCCTCGGAGAAATAAACGAAGCCATCACACATGCCCTCGAGATTGCAAACCCCCTCATGAGAGACGAAGTCCTGCTCACGATAATACGCGTCAACACGAGAATGATAGAGAAGGAGAAAGTCAAGGTCGCCTACCGACTCAGGAAGAGCAGACTGGCTCTTGAGTATATTGCATCGGAGCCCCAACGTTCAAAGGCAATTCTGGAGGTAATAAAGGCCCATATAGCACTTGGAAGCTACGAAACTGCCGTTAGCTACCTCTCAGCGATAAGTGATCCCAACTGGGCAGACAGGGGTTTTAAAGAGGTCCTGTTCAGACTGAGGAACAAAGATGTCCTGGGCCACTTCATAGAACCCCTTGAGGGGGCTGCGAGGGCTATGATAGAGAGGTTTGGAAGAGACTTCCAGTACAACTTGGCCTTTGCCTTCGCTCTCGCCGGAGAAGGGGAGGAGGCTGTAAAACTTCTGAGAGAGCTTGGAGACTCAGAACTAATGAAAAAGATGGCACTTAAACTCCTGGAGCTTGACAACAACGCCCTCCCCTCCTTCCTTGGTGCCCTCAACGAAGAGGAAGCTGAAATCGTGGGAAAAGCCGTTATGAACGCCATTCTAGCCAACCCAGAACTGGGCAATGAGGATATAGTGGAGGCCGTTGGAAAGAGCACACCCAGCGAAGAGGTCTGGGCCAAGATAAGCAGGTACTACGTCATAATGGGCAAGCCTGATGTTGCCATGAAGATAGCCAGTCTGATTAAGAGCCCGGAGCTTAGATCCCTAATAATGGCGGACCTATCGCACCAGCTCTTGAAGAGAGGGGAGATTGAGAGGGCAATAGATGCCGCCCTTGAAGTCAGGGATGAAAAGTTTGCCTCAATCCTCGTGGCCGAGATACTCATCAGCGCCCTTGAAAAAGAGCTTGAGGGGAAGGTGAGACTGTGGAACGGCTCAGGGAAATCCTGAAAGGGACAAGAAGGGATGAACTTGATTTCCTAAAAGAGCTACTAGAGGCACTGATGCTGGAAGAGGATGTCTATTCCGACGAGCTACTATTCAGAGACGCCGTTGAAGAGATATACGAGACGTTAAAGAATTTGGTCTTTGAAAAGGGGCGAAGGGATCTCCTCCCAGCATACGAGGACGCCGTAGTACTCAGGAACATCGTGGCAGGAAAGGTTAAAGAACCGCGGGAGCTTATGGAAGACATGACGAAGAAACTGGGGGCATGAGAATGCTCTTCGATATAACCGTGCCCACGAAGGAAAAGTTCGAGATAATCGACATAACAGACGAGGTTCAAAAGCTCGTGTGGAAGGGAAAAATGAAGCATGGTATCGTCGTTGTGTTCACAACTCACACCACAACCGGCCTTCTAATCAACGAAGCTGAAAGCGGCCTCCTAAGTGATTTGAAGTTGAAGATGAAGGAACTGATACCCAAGGGAACAGGCTACCACCATGATAGGATAGACTCAAACGCACACAGCCACCTGAGGGCAAGTCTCCTCCTAAATCCAGAGGTGGTAATTCCCGTTGATCAAGGAGAGCTACAGCTCGGAACCTGGCAGAGAATCCTCTTCGTGGAGCTGGACGGGCCAAGGCACAGAAGGCTCCTTGTCAGCCTATGCCCATGTCCAGAAATGATAGAAGAATAGTCAGACGTACTGGGCGTAGTAGGTTACGGCCCTCAAGAGCTCGTTGAAGCCCTCGTAAGTGACGAGGGAGAGCGGGATTGCGTCCTGTTCCAGTCTTTTTTTCACCAGATTCATCAATTCTTCGAGCTTCTCCTCCGGCACGAGGTCTATCTTGTTTATGACAACTATTATCGGCTTCTCATAGCGGAACTTCAGGAGATAATGGAGCTTCTCCATGCCCCTGTGAAGCCCCATGGTTGCGTCTATCATGTGGATCACAATGTCAGCAGAAATTATCTCGTCGATGATTCGCCTGAACTTCCCCTCGCTGAGTACCTTACCGCGGAGCTCCATTTTGGGATCAAAGAGGCCCGCAGTGTCGATAAGTACAAACTCATCGGCGCCGCCGAGGGGATTCTTCATGCTCTTGGGTATCTTCAATTTGGCAAAGCGCCTCCTGATGAGCCCCTTAGTCGTTCCAGGTAGAGCTTCAACCTCACTGATCTTACCCCCTATAAGGGCATTCATGAGGGTTGACTTACCCACATTCTCGGCGCCGATAATCGCAACCTTTATCATACCTTCACCTCACTTCTATAACAATGCACCCCTACCCCAATATAAAGGTGATTCCCATGCCGAAGCGAGTTAAGTTGGGTCATCACTACTATTACATTGTTTCCCCTTCTGATCTCAGGGATGGCAATTTCCGGGGTAAAAACGTTGTTGTTGACGGTATGGTCGAGGACAAGCCGGTCATTGAATTTTACACCCTGGACACACCCAGCTGGAGGGCGACTTTTCACATCAACGGCCTAACAATCGAGTTCCCGGGGAACCCATGCCTTGGGAAGGGAGAGTACGTTAAGGTTTACGGGAGGTACGTCGGAGACTGCATAAAGGCCAACGCTCTTGAGACGGAGAAGGCCATTTTTACCACGGAGGATTGAGGATGCTCCAGCTCCTTCTAGAACTGGGAAATCTAAAGCGCCTTCCCAGAACCGGTTGGCTCCTCCGGGGTGTACCGTACCCTGAAAGCATAGCCGACCACAGCTATCGCGTTGCCATTGCAACGCTGTTTCTAGCAGATGAATTGAAGGCAAAGGGCCTCGAGATCGACGTTGAAAGGGCCCTCAAGATAGCACTCCTCCATGACCTCGGCGAAGCGAGGATAACGGACGTTCCCAAGGGCACCCAGAGCTACATCGACAAGGAAAAGGCAGAAAAGAAGGCAGTGAGGGAGCTCTTACTCACGAGTCCCCGACCTAAAGAGTACTTCAGGTTATGGCGCGAGTATGAGGAGGAGCTGAGCACCGAAGGCAAACTGGTTAAGTTCGCTGACATGCTGGAGATGTTGATACAGGCTTTTGAGTATGAGAAGACCGGATTTAGGAACCTCGACGAGTTCTGGGAAACTCTAAAAAAACTCCAGAAGAACGAGTTCTATGAGTATTTTAAAAAAATTGTTGAGGATCTCGTCGAAATGAGGAAAGAGTTGCACTAGGAGTCAATACAAACAGAACCAAGCTTCATTGAATGAACATAAAGCCCAATTCTGGAAAACATTTTAGTTTACGTTAATGCCTTTGTTTGCTCAAAATGTTTAAATACACGTTTCTGTCCCCTTTATTCGGTGGTTACTATGAAGAAATCTGGCGTTTCAATAATTGCACTTCTCCTGTTGACAGTTGTTGCAGCCGGATGCATGGGAAATTCAAATAGCTCAACTCCCACAGGGAGCACAGCCAAAGAAGAGACACTTGTAATCTTCCACGCCGGCTCTCTCAGTGTCCCGCTTCAGCAGCTTGAGGATGAGTTTGCAAAATATGCCGAAAAAAACCTTGGCGTTAAGGTGAAATTCCAAGACGAAGCGAGTGGAAGTGTAATGGCCGTTAGGAAGGTCACCGATCTTCACAAGCAGGCTGACATAGTGGCCACGGCAGATTACAGCTTGATTCCCCAGATGCTGGTTCCCAACTACACCGACTTTTACGTCCTCTTCGCCACAAACCAGATAGTCATAGCCTTCACGAACAAGAGCAGGTACGCCAACGAGATTAACTCGACGAACTGGTATGAGATCCTTGCCAAGCCCGGCGTCCGCTTTGGCTTCAGCAACCCCAACGACGACCCCTGTGGCTACCGCTCGGTAATGGTCATGAAGCTGGCAGACCTCTATTACGGCAAGCCGATATTCGAGACCCTCGTCGAGAAGAACACCAATATCTACGCCAACGGAACCCACATATACGCCCCCAAGGAAATCCAGCTCAAGAGTGACAAGGTTGTTATAAGGCCGAAGGAGACTGACCTGGTTGGCCTCGTCGAAAGCGGTGCCATAGACTACTTCTTCATCTACAAGAGCGTCGCCGAGCAACACCACCTTCGCTACATAACGCTTCCCGCCCAGATAAACCTCGCCGACTTCAAGCTCGCCGACTACTATTCCCAAGTCGAGATTACCCTCGGCTCGACCGGAAAGACCATTAAGGCAAAGCCCATCGTCTACGGCGTAACCGTTCTCAAAGATGCTCCCCACAGGGAGCTCGCGATGGAGTTCCTCAAGTTCTGGCTTGGAAAAGAAGGCAGGGGGATTTTCAAGCAGAACTACCAGGACTTCCTTGACCCGCCCATAGCCTTTGGAAAAGTTCCTTCCATAATCAAAAACGAGGTAAGAGTTGAGAAGGGTTAAAACTCCTTCGTCTTTTCTTTTTATGGTGGTGGCATGGAGTCGGTCAAACTGAGGAGACTGACTTTCTTGTTGTTCTTCACGCTCATTCCCTTCTCCTGTCTAAGCCACTGGCCTTTGATAGCAGGTCGGCTGGCGGGGATTATGCACTGGGCCGGCTTTGTGATTCTCATAATAACAGTCCCCCTGGCTATCTACCTCCACTCCCTGTTTCCTAGGAGGCACGACAGACCGGAGGACTTCGATAGGCTCCTCACCGACGGCCCCTACCGCTACGTTAGGCACCCTTTCTACTCCGTCTTCATCGTTATGGGCTTCGGAATTGGCCTCTTCTGCGTTAGCGTCCTGGGCCTTCTCTCCTACGTCCTGATGCTCCCTCTGTGGAGAAAACTGGCCGAAATTGAAGAGCAGGAACTTCTTGAGTACTGGGGGGATGAATACAGGCGTTTTATGGAGACAAAGGGCAGGTTCTTCCCGAAGTTAAACAGAACCGTTCAACAGAAGGGCGGAGAAAACGAAAACCTTTAAATCCACAGTCCCTAATCCCTCGGGAGAACCATGAGGCGCGACTACACCCTATACTTCTTCGCCGCACTCGGTAGCTTCCTGATAGTCTACATACTCCTTCCCCTCGCGACGATATACGCAAAGCAGGCCGGCGACTTTGACACCTTCATCAAAACCCTCCACGACCCAATCGTGATTTCAGCCGTTAAACGCTCCCTTCTCACAGCTACCGCAACGGCTTTGATAGCTCTTGCCCTAGGAATTCCCCTAGGTTACGTTTTAGCCAGAAAAGATTTTCCAGGTAAGAGCTTTGTGCAGGCCATCATAGACGTCCCCATAGTCATTCCTCACTCCGTCGTTGGCATAATGCTCCTCGTAACTTACTCCACCTATATCCTCGACAACTACAAGGGCATAATAGCCGCCATGCTCTTCGTCTCCGCCTCGTTCACAATAAACTCCGCCAGAGACGGCTTTCTGGCGGTCGATGAGAAGCTTGAGGCCGTTGCAAGAACCCTCGGTGCCTCTCGCCTTAAGAC
>JALTCK010000082.1 GCA_027074805.1 Thermococcus sp.
CCTCCGAGAGGGGGCGGGAAACCGGGGACGCCGCCGGCCACTATTCACGCGCCCGGGTGGTGTAGCCCGGCCTATCATACGGGACTGTCACTCCCGTGACCCGGGTTCAAATCCCGGCCCGGGCGCCACACACCAAACTTTTCTGGGGAAAAGTTTGATCAAATAACTCTGACTGTTAGAGAGTGTGGAGAGAGTTTGTGTACGCTTTCGATTGCAAAATTCTAATTGAGGGTTTAATGCTCCAGCAAGCCCTTCAATTAGTTTCACCCTTATTTTTGGCGTCCTCGGACGCCGTTTGAAGAGTGAAACGCTTACAAGGTAGCAATTATGAATTCAACCCCTTTCCAAGGGTAGCTGTTTTAATGTGCACGAGGTGTTGTCTGGGTCTCTCTTGCAGTGGAGGATTGTTGGTCAAGCTTTGCTCGCGCAAAGCTTGCTGGATGGCGGAAAGTTAATGACTGTTTCTAAAGTCCTGTTAACGTTTGTACGTGCTTTTCAATTGCTCTACTTTCCGGGGCTTTCGAACTCAATTAGCATTCTAAAAGGGTTTAACTCGATTAGCGCCTGAAGGCGCATAAAAAGCAACCCCCTAATTGGAGGCGCCTCGCAAAAGAAAGCCAACTAAAACTCCAACCACAAAGCACGTACGAACTTTTCAAGGCAACTCTCCAAAGTCGGAGTTATGTGGTCAACCTTTGCAATGCAAAGGTTGTTTGATGAAACTTTTCACCAGAAAAGTTTCTTAGTAAAATTTATAAATCAACTCCATTAGCTATCAACGGGCACAGCCCCGTGGTGTAGCGGCCAAGCATGCGGGACTCTGGATCCCGCGACCGGGGTTCGAATCCCCGCGGGGCTACCATTCAACTGGGCTCCAGATCTCGAACCCCGCTCTAAACTATTCTCCTTCTTGCACTATCCTCAATCTCTTGGAAAATTTGCAACATCCTGTGGCTGGTGGACTTTCATCCAAGGTTATTGAGATATGGAGTTGGGTTTATCCCATACCCCGGCCACACTTTTCTGCTGAATCAACGAAAAACTGTCTTTGTTTTGGGAGAAATGCCCTTTTAGGAACTCTTAAATACTATGGAGGACTAACTTTTTCGAGTTGGGTGAAAGGAGGATGAGAAATGGAAAGAGTTGAGGGCCTTGAGCCTGAGATTATAAAGTTGCTGGAGACCCACGGCTCTCTGAGCGTTGCTTTCCTCACGCGTTTTTTGAACGAGAGAGGGATTCCATGCACAAGGCAGAAGGTTGAGAGAGTGCTGAGGAGGATGGTAACTGAGAATAAAGTGGAGGCTTTCTACCGGAACGGGAACCGGAGAAAGCACTACAGGTTGCGGTGAAAAAATGGGTGCGACAACCGCTATCCTCGGCAATGACAGAAGAATGCTTATGATAGAGTTCCTCCAGAAGAGAGATGGGCATGCCGATTTGAGGGATGTTGTTGAATACATTGCCGCTAGGGAGGGCGATACTGACAGAAGGCACAGGAAGAGCGTCTATGTCAGCCTTGTTCAGACCCACATTCCCAAGCTCCAAAGGGAGGGGGTTATATCCTTTGATCGTGGGGTTGTTACTCTCCTGCGGATTCCAGAGGATGTTACGGTATACATGGAGATTGTGAACAAGCACGACATAAGCTGGAGTGTTTTTTACATGGGATCTTCCGTTATGTTCATACTTGCAGGTCTCTATCTAGGAAGCCTCCCTCTGATAGTCACGGCAGTAATATACTTGATAATCAGCTTGGTGCACCACAGCAGGGTTAAGAGGTTGATATAAGCCCTTTTTTGGTCACAAACGCCCCTTTCTGGCCAGTAATTGGGGGTTACCAGGAAGTAATCCGGAATTTACTATATACTCTGGACGCTTACTCTGGTACAAGCTTCCCGGTGAAGGCCCTTTCGGGACGAGGGTTGCGATTTGAGTTATATGGAGGAAAACACCATGAAGAAACTTTTGGCCCTTGGTATGCTGGGGCTGATGATCGCGGCGGCTTTCGCTTTAGGCACGAGCGCGACCTTCAGGGACTATCGCGCCCAAAGAAGTTCGCACATAGCCGTTGTTACAGACGATGCCGAGCTCATTGATCTGACGCCCGTTCAGCCCTACGCATACATCAACGATGGGGGGCAACTCGTTATTGATTTCTCTGAAAACAATCCTAACTGGCCGGGACATAACAATCCCGAGGGCTGGTACGACGATGAGAAGAACCCCTTGGGAAGCGGACTAAGCCCCCAGAGTAGGTATAACTTCGACCACGTGTTCAACGTGAGTAACCATCTTTGGGACAACAAGGACATCATTGTCAGGGTTACATCCTCGGATTCAGGAAAGGTAGCTTTCTATGATCCTGGAAAGAACATGAGGGAAGTTGGCACAAGTGTGAAGCCCTACAACTCAGACACGGCAGTTGGAGACGTGTGCTTTGTACTGGCTCCTGGTCAGGCACTCGGTGTCGGTATGGAGCTTGCGGCGGGCAACACCCTCGGCGACTACGACGTAACTATAACGGTTCAGGCTTGGCCGGCTGACAATGCACCAATAACTTGCGGAGGCGGGTGATTGAGATGAAAAAGATTCTAGGACTCGTGATTTTGATGGCAGGCATGCTTATAGCGGTGACTGCCAGCAGCGCCAACTTCGCCTACTTCCACGCTGATAGAAATGTCCACATTCAGATCGTTCCGGATGACAACGAGCTCATCGACCTCGAACCCCTTCAGCCCTATGCGTACATAAACAGTAATGGGATGCTCGTCATTGATCTGAGCGATGCAAACGCCAATTGGGAAACCGGTTTTGGTGAAGGAGTCAGCCCGAACAGCACTTACGTCTTCGAGGAAGTCTTCGGAGTTAGCAACCACCTCTGGGAAGGAACTCCCATCTGCATGAATGTAACCTACAGTGGAAGCGGGGGAATACTGTTCTTTGAGGGGGACTACATTCCAGGAACCACAACCGGTGCAACCAACTTATACGTGACGATCCAGCCGGGAGATGTCGTCAGGATCGGCATGATTATTAACAGCACTGACATGAACGCGGGCACCATTATGAACGGGAACATAGCCTTCTACGCCACAGCTGGAGCCTGCCAGGGACCGCAGTGATTGTGTAAACTTTCTTTATGGAGCCTTTGCTCCCATTTAAACTTGAGAGGGGAAGAGAATGAGAACCGTGTTGAAACTTGGTGCAGGGGTTGGAATAATGCTTTTACTGCTCATAGGAGCCAGAGGATTGTATCCCTCTGACCCTTTAACTGTTGTTTATGCTGTTTCGAACGGGGGAAACATTTCAATAACTCCCATCCCCCCCTATTCCCATCCAGATGACAATGGTTTTCTGATGGTTGATATCAGCCCTGAAAGCCCATTTTATCCCGGTGAGGGTAAGGGTTTGAGCGTCAACAGCACATATGTTTTTGAGGGAGTCTTTGGGATAGGTAATAATCAGAGTGAGACGGGGTTTTCTGACATCTGCGTGAGGATTTCATCGGCCGATCCAAGTGTAGGCTTCTTCGTCGGTAATTTTAATGGCACGTGGAGCGAGAGCGTTGAGTTTACTGTTGGAGACAGCGAAAACGTTGAGGTGGGCGCCAGAATAAGCACAGGGGATCTTTCGCTTGGGGACTACTGGGAAGAGTTTACTGTAGAGGCGTGGGGAGGAGCCTGCAGATGAAGGAGCTTATCGGGTATTCTCTAGTGGTCATCGTTGGAATACTGGTTATAGGATCCCTTTTTGGTGCCCTCATGGACCGACCGGTCTTCATGTCCTACGCCTATTCAGAGAGCATGACTCCGACCATCGATAAGGGGGATCTCTTCTTCCTGAATCCCTTTGCCAGAGCCCCAGGAGTTGGAGACGTGATAGTCTTCAGGACCAACGACCGGTGGACGGTACACAGGGTCGTGGCAGTAACGGAGGAGGGTTACATAACAAAGGGCGACGCGAACGTTGCAACGGATCAGACGGGCAAGGGTATAAGGCCGATACCAAAGGAGAATGTTGCAGGGACGGTTGTGGCTTTTGATAGTCATGTTTTGACGGTTCCTCGGATCGGCAACTACCTTGAAACTGGACTCGATAACCGGACGAAAATTTTCCTGGGTGCCCTCCTTGTCATGGTGGGTATCATAGCCTTTTCTGGTGGTTCTGCTGGGAGAAAGAAGCACCGGAAGTTCGTAAAGGTGAAGTTCAGGACCCTCTACATGCTTGCCGGAGCATTTCTCATCATAACGGTTGCAATGGCCATATTCGTGTCATGGGAAACCGTTCCAATAGAGTACGCCGTTACGAGTGCTGGAGGATTGAGGGAGGGTTGGTATCTGCCTGGAGAGGATTTCTCCACTAATGTGGATGTTAAAAACAACAACGTCTACCCGATGCTCTACTACGTCTCAACAGAGTCCCCGATAACCGCGGTATCCTCGGAGAAGTTTGAACTCAGTGCGGGGGGCGAGAAAAGCCTTGTAATTAACTTAACGGCTCCAAAAAGCACTGCCGTCTACTCAACAAACGTTAGAATAAACGCATATCCCTACGTTTTACCTTCGAGTCTCATGGGATGGCTTTATGCTTACAACCCGATGCTGCCGGTTCTGGCCATTTTGGCCGAGGTGGGGTTGATACTCTGGGTTATCTACCTTCTCTCGGGAATAGGGAACGAGGATGTGCTGAAAATCAGGAAGAAAAGAACTTCCCGGGTAGGGGGAGTCTCGGAGGTGTTTAGGCTATGAGAAAAATTCTTGGAATATTTTTTGGCCTTTTGATGGCTTCGCTTATACTCATCGGATCGAGCGGCACTTTTGTGAGCTTCAACGCTGCGAGGGAGGTCAGGGTCAACGTGGTGCCCCATGGAGAGGAGTATCTGGGCTTCATGTGTGAGAACGGGTATTCTGCGGTCGTTACCGTTGGTGCTAACGAGGAAGTTGACTTTGAGGCCCTGACCGTCAGGAACCATTTGAACGAGAGGAAGGACGTGATGATAAGGCTTCAGCCGGACTACTCTGGACTGCCTGAGAACATCACGATGTTCGTTGAGTCAGAGGACGGGGTCCTTAGGATTATCCCGTCTGAAGGGGAGTACAGCTTTTCAGGGAACGTTACGGTTGGAAACGTGGAGCCGGGAGAGTACGTGGTTCCGGTTCAGATGATAGCGACATGGGTTGGGGGAGACGCATCAATATCAACCTGTCCCATAAAGCTAATAGTAACCGGGAGCCCCACGATAGAGAAGGAGCTTCTCAGTGGCCCCCTCGAGCTTCCCACGCACACATATGCCCAGTGGACGTTCAGGATAACAATAACGAACCCTGGAAGAGAACGAAACCTCACTGTTAGGGACGTTGTCCCCGGGGAGTTTGAGATAGACTCTATAACTCCGAGTGGGGGAACGTACTCGGTAACTCAGACCGGAGCAGCGCATCATGTAACATGGAGCGTTCACCTAGAAGCCGAGGAGAGCGCCTATATGGACGTCACAGTACACACTAGACTGAATCCTGCCGGTCAGCAGGAGTTCACGTCCTGCGGCGACTATGCACTCAACGAGGGTGCCGAGTTGGTCAATTACAGCATCAAGAGTAACAACATAACGGTGAGAGCAACCTGCGGAGGAGGCGCCAACGATTGCAAGCTCTGTGTCTCCAGCAAGGTACTAAGCGGTCCCAAGTTCCTGTTGCCGGGTCAGAGCGCCGATTATCACACGAGAATTTTTGTGAGGAACAAGGGAAGCGCAAAGGATGTGACGATAGAGCAGATAGTGGGCCCAGAGTTCAGTGTTACCGGGAGTGTGGAGAGTACTGGGACCGTCTCGGTTTCTCCGGATCCTCAGGGTAGCCTCGTAACGTGGACATTCCATCTCAATGAGGGGGAAACAGCCACGCTGGATCTCTACGAGCACACGGAGGGAATATATGTGAGAAGGGTCCTTCTTATCGGCAGGGTTCACGTGGTCGGATGTGGGTGTGTTGGCTGTTCCCATTACGTCTACACCGGATCCTGCCATACCTGTGGAGGGAACACTCTCGGAGCGGAAAGTCATGATGATGGAATAGAATCGGAAAACTGTGAAGGGGAATGTGAATGATGAAACGGAAGATATTGAAGTTTTTCAGGAGGAAGGAGGTCATAGGCATCTTTCTACTCCTGTTTATTGTTTTTGGCATTTACTCCCTCAAGCTCATGAGTGCTCAGACATACGTCGTCAGCACGAGGAGCTTAGGAACGTTCATGGCCGATGGAAAACTCTCGCACGTAGGAGTTTTCGGGAACAACACGCTTTATGGCAGCAGTGCCGCGATGGAAAACTATCCTCTCTCATTGGTTAAGGAGTTCAGGATGGTTTACAACTACAAATCCAACCCTGGGCTATCGGAGGGAAACTACACTTTCGTCGTGAAGACCACCTACTACGTCAGCAAGGGCACTCAGGAGGTCGTCCTCTGGCAGGAGACCTTGTTTAAGGATGGGGGTAGGCTAAGGAATGGTTCTTTCAGCTCTTCCTACACTCTCAACGTGGTTGACCTTGACAACAGGAGTGCGGAGATAGCGAAGGAACTCGGGATAAAGCGCTTGAGGAGAAGGGTAACAGTGACTGCGACCGTTACAGGTAGGGGAAAGATCGGGAGCAGGGAAGTCACCGAGAACTTCAACCACAGCTCTGAGCTGGTCAGGGATCCGAGCGCCGAGCTCTACTACTTTGTTGACACTACAAAAAAGGAGAGTAGACCCTTTACAGAGACTTCAACTTCGAAGGCCAACACCACGGTGTTTGGGATTTCAAGCGAGGTGGAGAAGGCCCAGGCTACTACCGCTGCACTGGCACTTTTGATGCTTGTCCCGCTCGTGGGCTACGTATACCTCGGTAGGGGGCCAAAGGACGAGATGAAGAAGCTCAGACCCTACATTGTCAAAGGGGCACCAAGGAAGGTGGATCGGAAGGTTTATCTGAGAACTGAGGAAGATCTTGAGAAGGCCTTTGACCTTCTAGACAAGCCGATAATGAGCTACATAGATGGTGAGGAGGAGGTTTACGTCATAATAGATGACGGTGTGGCCTACGAATACAGGAAACCCTTACCTGGTGCCAAGAGAACGGCAAACTGATGCCCCTTTTCTCTTTTGAAGACCAACAACTTTAAAAGCACTATTTGAAAGCCATCCTTAGAAGTTTTACAAAAAGGTTAGAGGTGGTTAGAAATGAACCCGTTCCACGATATAGAACCCGGACCGGAGGTTCCAGAGGTTGTATATGCTCTCATAGAGATTCCGAAGGGGAGCAGGAACAAGTACGAGCTTGACAAGAAGACTGGGCTTATTAAGCTTGATCGTGTGTTGTACAGTCCGTTCTTCTACCCAGTAGACTACGGAATAATACCACAGACCTACTATGATGATGGGGATCCCTTTGACATCATGGTAATCATGCGCGAGCCTGTTTACCCGCTTACACTCATTGAGTCCAGACCCATAGGCATAATGAAGATGAATGACAGCGGCGACAAGGACTGGAAGGTTCTTGCTGTGCCCGTTGATGACCCATATTTCAAGGAGTGGAAGGACATAGATGATGTCCCGAAGGCCTTCCTCGATGAGATTGCCCATTTCTTCCAGAGGTATAAGGAGCTTCAGGGCAAGACCACCATCGTTGAGGGATGGGGCAACGCAGAAGAGGCCAAGAAGGAGATTCTTAGGTCTATTGATCTCTACAAGGAGAAGTTCGGGAAGGACTGAACTCCTTTTCCCATTTTAGGGAGGTCAAGCCATGTACAAACTCCTGAAGGTTAAGGATGTCGTTAGGATCCCCCCTCGAATGTTCACCATGGATCCTAAAGAAGCTGCTAAGATAGTGCTCCGCGATACCTACGAGGGAATCTATGACAGGGACGAGGGGGTTATCTTAGCTGTCATGGAAGTCGAGGACATCGGCCAGGGCGTTATCGTTCCGGGCGATGGGGCGACCTACCATGAGGTTGTCTTCGACGTTCTCGTCTGGAAGCCCGGGATGCACGAGGTTGTTGAGGGTGAGGTAATTGATGTAGCCCCCTATGGCGCATTCATCAGGATAGGTCCGATGGATGGTCTCGTTCACATCAGCCAGCTCATGGACGATTATGTTGTGTTCGACGAGAAGAACAAGCAGTTCCTAGGTAAGGAAAGCAAGAGGGTCCTCAAGCTCGGGGACGAGGTTAGGGCAAGGATCATTGCGGTGAGTATAAAGAGCAGGGTCATACGGGAGAACAAGATAGGCCTTACAATGCGCCAGCCAGGGCTTGGAAAGCGGGACTGGATAGAGAAGGAGAAGCGCAAGGAGAGGGGGGCGTGAGCCATGGTGAAGGAGCGCGCCTGCCGGCACTGTCACTACATTACCACCGAGGACCGGTGCCCGGTCTGCGGGAGCAGGGACCTGAGCGACGAGTGGTTCGACCTCGTTATAATCACCGACCCCGAGAAGAGCAGGATTGCCCAGGCGATAGGTGCGAAGGTTCCAGGAAAGTACGCCATAAGGGTCAGATAATGAAGTTCGTACTAACCCGCTCCCTGAGGTCCGAGCTGAAGGAGCCCCTGGGCAGGCTGATCCGGGGGGAGCTTCCCCAGCCCTACCTGAGGGTAAGGAACGAGCTCGAAGGAAAGCCCGTGATCACTGTCGGCGACGTCGTCACCGAGAACGTCCTCAGGCTCGGGATAAAACCTGCGATGGCCATCTTCGACCACAGGACTAAGAGGAAGGATTACAGGCCGCAGGTGGACGCGGATGCCGTGTTGATGACGGTAAAGAATCCTCCCGGGACGATAACGAAAGCTTTATTAAACGCAATCAGAAAGGGCTTTGGACTCGCCGAGAGGGGCAGGAGAGTTTACATAAAGGTGAACGGCGAGGAGGATTTGGCGGCGATTCCGGCCGTCCTTTACGCCCCTTATGGGAGTCTCGTGCTCTACGGACAGCCCGACGAAGGGGTAGTGCTTATAAAGGTAACACCCGAATGCAAGCGCAGGTGTGCGCGAATACTTGCCAAGATGGAGGTGGTTCACGATGGAGATTAAGGTTACCGAAATAAGGGAGAACAAGCTCCTCGGGAGAAAGGAAATATACTTCGACGTGATTCACGATGGCGAGGCCACTCCGAGCAGGGAAGCCGTGAAGGGCAAGCTCGTTGCCATGCTCGACCTCAACCCCGAGACCGTCGTGGTTCAGTACATAAGGTCCTTCTTCGGGAGCACGGTCTCAAAGGGCTACGCGAAGGCCTATGAGAGCAAGGAGAGGATGCTCTACATAGAGCCCGAGTACATACTCGTTAGGGACGGCCTCATAGAGAAGGCGGAGGAGTGAGGTGGTTGGAATGGCGAAGAAGAAAAGGACCAGCCAGAAGTGGAAGCTCTACGAGGTTCAGGGTGGAAAGGTTAAGAGGAAGAACCGCTACTGCCCGCGCTGCGGGCCTGGAGTCTTCATGGCCAACCACAAGGACCGCTGGAGCTGCGGCAAGTGTGGCTACACCGAGTGGAAGAAGTGATCTCTTTTCTCTCTGACCCTTTTCGGTGTTTCTGATGCCCCTCTACTACGGCCTCAAGCTCAAACTCCACCCCCAGGTCTACGAGCCCGCGGAGGACACCTTTCTCCTCGCCGAGAATCTCGCGGTTAAGGATGGAGACACTGCCCTCGACGTTGGCACTGGAACCGGGTTGATAGCCCTTCTCATGGCGAGGAAGGCCCGCTACGTCCTCGGCGTTGACATAAACCCGATTGCAGTTGAGCTGGCAAGAGAAAACGCCAATCTGAACGGCATCAAAAACGTCGAGTTTCGCTTAAGCGACCTCTTTGAAAACGTCGCTGGAAAGTTTGACATCATAACCTTCAACGCCCCCTACCTCCCTGGAGAGCCAGATGAGCCGATAGATTTGGCCATCGTTGGTGGAAAGCGCGGAAGGGAGGTTCTTGATAGGTTCATCGAAGAGGTGCCGGCCTACCTAAAACCGGGCGGAACCGTCCAAATAGTCCAGAGCTCGATAACGGGCGTGGAGAAAACCCTTGAGCTCTTTAGAAAAAAGGACCTGAATCCGGAGATAACCGCTAAGAAACACGTCTTCTTCGAGGATATAGTTCTCATAACGGCTCACGCCAGATGGTGACGCTTTACCTCAAACAGAAGCTTTACGGAGGGCCTTTCCACCCCTTCAACGTCTTCCTCGAAGAAGTCTATCTTTATCTCCCTTGCCTTGAGCTGGGTTTCAGGTTTTATTCCACTGAACATGGTTGGGGAATCAATCTCTTCCTTTTAAATCTTTCGCCCATCAACGAAGGCTTTTTCGACGATGGGATTGGGCCATACCTCGGGAGTTCATGGAGAGTCGTATAGGACAATCCTTGTGTCTGTCCCACCCGCTATCCATCCCTGTCCCATCACCTTTTTAAAGGGCTTCCCAAACTCCAGCTCAGAGAGAGATTAGGTGAGGCTAATGGCGATAACCTTCGTATCAAACCCAAACATGCCCGAGGAGATTGCCAACCTCTTCAGGAAGCAGCATTACGCTTTAGTGGGCAGGCACAGCTCGGTGAAGCTCTGCCACTGGCTCAAGGAGAGCATAAAGCACGACCGCTTTTGCTACAAGCAGAAGTTCTACGGCATAGCGAGCCACCGCTGCCTTCAAATGACGCCGGTTACAGCGTGGTGCACCCACAACTGCATATTCTGCTGGCGCCCGATGGAGGGCTTCCTGGGAACGGAACTGCCGGAACCCTGGGACGACCCGGCCTTCATCGTCGAGGAGAGCATCAAGGCCCAGAGGAAGCTCCTCGTCGGCTACAAGGGAATGCCAGGCATAAACATGAAGAAGTTCGAGGAGGCGTGGAACCCTAAGCACGCTGCCATAAGCCTCTCGGGCGAGCCGATGCTCTACCCCTACATGGGCGATCTGGTTGAGGAGTTCCATAAGAGGGGTTTCACCACCTTCATAGTCACCAACGGAACTGTCCCAGAGAGGCTCGAGGAGATGAAGCGAGAGGACAAGCTCCCGACCCAGCTCTACGTCTCTCTAACAGCGCCTGACATCGAGACCTACAACAGGGTAAACGTTCCGATGATTCCGGACGGCTGGGACAGGATAAAGGGAACGCTCGAGCTAATGAAGGACGCGGACACGAGGACGGTGATAAGGCTCACCCTTGTCAAGGGCGAGAACATGCACAATCCAGAAGGCTACGCCAAGCTGATAAAACTCGCCAACCCCATGTTCGTCGAGGCCAAAGCTTACATGTTCGTCGGCTTCTCAAGGCAGAGGCTGACCATCAACAACATGCCGCGCCACGAGGAAATAAGGGCCTTCGCGGAGGAGCTGGTCAAACACCTGCCCGGCTACCACTTGGAGGATGAGTACGAGCCGAGCAGAGTAGTCCTTATAATGAGGGACGACGTCGATCCGAGAGGCCGTGGGATAGAGGGCAGGTTCATAACCCACTGACCTCTTCTTTACACCTTTCTCGAGAAAAGTTTATTTAATGTAGCCCCTTAGATACCAGAGGTGTTAACGATGAGGAAACTAGTGGCCCTGATGATTATTTCGCTCATGCTGGGGACCGGTTATGTATCAGCGGTACCGCTCCTCGACGGTGCAGCGAACTTCTTGACCCAGAGCGCCTCTGCGGCACCGACAGATAGGGTTGACGAAGCGGCAATGACGTTATTTGCTCTGTCTTCGGTGGTAGGAAAGCTTGAGGAAAATGATTCTGCTGTAATCGGGACGATAGATGACTACTCTAATTTCCTTGTGAGGATTCAAAACCCTGATGGTGGGTGGGGGTACTACAAGGGTAGCATAAGCAGTGTCCCATCGACGGCATATGCGATCATAGGGCTGAGCGCCGTTTCCAAACTAATCGGTTCCGGTGAGATTACCATAAGTCCTGCAACCGTTGAAGCCTCTGAGTATAGGGGGATAGTCTTTCTCAGAAACGCCTTCAATGGTGAGGCATGGGGATACGTGCCCGGGGCACCATCCGCCTTCTATCCGACCGTCATGGCAGTCTGGTCTCTTGGTGTTGCGGGGTACACAGAGGATGACTACTACGTCTTCAAGGGTGTTAGCTACCTGGAGAATGCAACTCCCCAGAACGTTCAGGAGATGGCCCTTAGACTTATAGCTTTCTATTACGTCGGCCACACCAGTGAAAAGGCGCTGAGGGACCTTTCTACACTTGAGACCAAGGTACTCAACGGCGAGTTGAATACGAGGGAGATGGCGCTTGCGGTTTATGCTCTCTCCCTCTATCAGCCGGAGTCCTTTGACACTGCAAAGGCCTTAGCGATGCTCGAAGGGATGGCGATAGCAGTTAACGACACATATTCTTGGAGAAACAATGAAATGTTTTACTCGGATTCGGTTCTTACATCTGCCTACGCTACTCTTCCGTTCACAGACTTCATCAGGGAGAGTTATCTCTCGATTTATGAACTTCTTCAGAACCTTCTCAACAGGGTGGAAGATGCCCAAACAGCCTCTGGGGCATGGACTTTTGGGGCGAACGTTCCCACCTGCTGCAGTCCTAACGAAGAAGACGTGAAGCTCACCTACTATGCAACTATGGCGCTTCTCAAGTGGAAGGGTAAGGATAGCGAGCCGGTTCAGAAGGCTATTAGCTGGGCGAGGGATAATCTGAAGGTGGCTATGGGTAATGCTAGGATAAGTGGAACAGTGACGACCGAATACTACTACCTCCTCAAGCTCCTCATTGACACGGACTCCCTAACTCCTGAGGAGAAGGAGGCCAATATCGAGCTAATAAAGAGCATGCAGTTACCTACGGGCGCCTGGAAAGGTAGGCCTGCTGGTTCACAGCCATTGCAAACGGCAATGGCCCTTGATCTTCTTGTAAGTCTCGGCGTTCCAAAGAATGATACTTCAGTGGTTAGGGCGAAGGCCTGGCTGCTATCGGTAACTCACGATGGATGGGGTGTCTATCTTGTGGCACCTGTGGCCGGTTACATGATAACCAAGGACGTCCCCACAACGGCGTTTGTGATAAATGCATTGGCCCCAGTATCAACCCGAAAAGAACTGGAGCCTCACGTAAAGTGGCTTCTAGAGCAGAGAGCCGAAGACGGTGGGTGGGGGGTCATGAAAGAGTACTACTACCTCCACAGGGATGAGTGGGTTCCAATTGCTCCGAGTGTCGAGCCTACCATCCTGTCAACCTATGCCCTCATGAGAGCAGGTTACAATGTCTCCAACGAGACAACAAAATGGTTGCTCTCCAGGAACTTAAGTGGAATGCCCCTCTACCAGCTCTCCCTGGCACTCGGTTTCCTGGCGGGCAGGGTCTCACCAGAACTTCCCTCGATATACTCAGTCACCAGCCTATTCTACACAGGTGGCCACTTCCTGCTCGAGTATGATCCGGTTTATTCCAACGTTATTCCGGGGATAGCGGCGATAATAAACGGAAACTATCATGCCACGGCTGAGCCAAAGATGGGTATAGACCTCTCCAACCAGAGTGCCAACTACATACTCATTGGGACTTATGATGACATAGATGTTAAGGAGTTCAACCCCCTTCTTAACTACAGCGTGGAAGGAAACATCGTTGAGATTAACGGGAAAAAGTACCTCAAGGATGCTGTGGTGTTTGTGATTCCGGGCAAGACGAAGAAGGGCAAGGTCCTTGCTGTCATAGCAAGCAAGAAGAACTACGGGCTGGTCGAGGCTCTCTTCAGGACTTCTCTGATAAAGTACCTGGGCGGTCACTATGTCGTTCTTAGGGCTGTGGATGTCAACGGGGACGGGATAATAGAACTCTCCGAGATATACAAAGTTGATGCGGGGTGATAGCTATTGCGAGCTCTAATCATAGGGGTCGGTCAGTGTGGGACCAAGATAGCCGACCTCTTTTCCCTTGTTGATTTTGAATCCCTTGCCGTCAACACATCAAAGGGTGACCTCGACTACCTCAAGCATATACCTCCGGAGAGGCGGATACTGATCGGAGAAAGCATCACCGGCGGCAAGGGCGTCAATGCAAACCCCCTGCTTGGGAGGGAGGCCATGAAGCGAGACCTTCCTCTGGTGATGAGAAAGATAGGTTCAATCATCGGCTACGAGGATGTTGATATATTCTTTCTAACCTTCGGTTTTGGGGGAGGTACTGGAGCCGGAGGGACGCCGATATTGGCGGAAGCCATAAAAGAGGAGTATCCGGATTCCCTCGTCGTTGCGATAGGTGCCCTCCCCCTGAAGGAAGAAGGGATAAGGCCCACGATCAACGCTGCGATAACCATAGACAAGCTCTCGAAGATGGCGGATTCAATAATAGCGATCGACAACAACAAGCTGAAGGAGGGAGCTGACGACATAAGCAGGGCCTACGAGCGCATTAATTACACGATAGTGGAGAGGATAGCCTCGCTGCTCGCTTTGGTCGATGTCCCTGGTGAACAGACCCTAGATGCCAGCGATTTAAAGTTCGTGCTCAAGGCATTCGGTAGCTTTGCTACCGTTGGATACGCCAAGGCCGACGCCAACAGGGTGAAGAGCCTCTCGAGGCTCATAATAAAGTCCTTCGAGAGCGAGGGACTGTACCTGGATGCCAACATTGAATCGGCGCTCTACGGTCTTGTGGCCATACACGGCCCTCCCGAACTCCTGAAGGCGAAGGACATCTTCGAGGCCTTGGACTATCTTACCAGCAAGATAAGGGGGAAGCAGATTTTCAGGGGCTTCTATCCGGATTCCAGGGAGAGGGAGGTTGAAGTGGTTACCCTCCTCAGCGGCATCTACGAGAGCCAGAGCATAGAGGACATCATACTCACTGCCAAGAAGTATGCTCAGTCCTTCATGGTCGCCAAGAAGGAGGCTGAGAACAAGAAGGAGGAGCTCCTAAAGGGACTCCCCGATTTCGATGACATATATCCCGCGGTCGGTGGGGAAACGGGAAAAAAATGAGCTAGAGGGTATCTTTGATGGCATAGATAAGGATGTCCCGGACATCAAGAACCTGAGGAGGAGGAAGTGATGGGAAAACCTGTGAAGGATTCTGTTGAGGCGGCCCTCGAACTCGATGAGAAGGAGGTTTACGCCCACATAGCCCATGAGAGTGCAGAGGATATGATCAGAATAATCTCGTCACTCGACGCCGAGCGGGCGAAGCTCCACGGGGAGGTCATATACTACCGTGATGATTGGGACGACCTTATACGTGAGAGACTGGCAAAAGGAAAGAGGCATACTGCCTTCGACTTCTACAATCCGGCTCTCTTTGAGATTTGGGAGAAGAAGGTGAAGGAGGCCAAGGAGACCAAACGGATGGAGAAGCTGGCATACGCCGTGTTTGGGGTGGTAACCCTTGTGGCAACTCTGGCTTCCGTGGTAACCGGGACACCATACATACTCCCAGTGCTCGCTGCGGTTCCACTTTTGATCTTCATTCGGGATAGGACCCGTGAAAAGCTTGATCTCATATACTATGAGTTGACTCAGTTCTTCATAGACGAACTTGGCGCATTGCTTGAAAAGTATTCCCTGTCTCCAGAGAGGTACAGGTTCAAGATATTTAGCGGCGGGTATTTCGGTGTCTCTCTTGAGAAAAGGGGGGCTGAGATTACCGCCCTACTAAACATCGAAAAAACTTAGGGCAAGTATTAAATACTGTCTGCTCCATCTTATTACAGAGAGGGGGGTAGTTGATGTTAAAGCGGGTGAAAAGGGGCCAAGTCTCCCTGGAATTCATGATGATATTTGCAATCATGCTGATACTGTTACTGTATTCTGTTCAAAATATGACATTTAAACCTGGGGGGGCCTCAACAGAGACCATGAGGGTCCAGATAAGCCTTGAGGAGAAGAACCTCGCCAACGCTATATCTAACACTATAACTCAGGTTTATTCACAGGGGCCTGGTGCGAAGGCTACGGCATATGTTAAGCTCACCTACCTTAGAGATTCTCAGATGCTTAACAAGGCTCTCGAAGTAGACAACCCAGTAGTTTTCATCACGTACGGCCCAAATCCTGAGCACATAGTAGATCAGAACAAGACTGGAAACGGGACTTATGTAATGGTTTTGCCTGAAATTGGAAATGTTCAGGTCTCAGCTTTCGGAGGAAACAAAACGCTTTTCTGGAGCCGGAGCCTGTATTCAAAGAATCTGGCGATAGTTGAGGAGATCAACGGCACTAGGGTGTGGAACCCTGAGGATGTTAGAAACGTGGTGGGTACAAGCCTTTGGGGAGGGGGCACCATATATGGGCTAAAGATTCCACCCTCTCAGTTGCCTTCTACTCTCACGATAGTAGTTATGTGGGATCCCGACAATCCAGACATGTGGGTTTTTGATTCAACAAAGGGAATCCTTGAAATAAACATCAACCCCGGTGAGTGAGATGAGAAGGGGACAGATTAGTATCGACTTCCTCTTTGCAGTTACTCTCGTAATGCTCACAGTCCTTAACTTAGTGTACATAGCCACCAATGAGACAACACAGGCCGAAAACTTTGACACACTCTCTAAACTTAAAGTGTTCTCAATAGACATTCGGGATAGTGTTACCAAGGTGTATTCGGTTGGTAGCGGGTTTAAAATCAAGAAAGAGCTTCCATTAAAGTTAGAACCTGGAGAATGGGTTACCGTTAAGCTTGACAACACAACAAATAGAGTGGTAATAACTGCCTATATCGGAGGGAAGAACTACTACACGGCCCAAAAACTCCCTGTTCCAGTGGGTGAGAATTCCGAGGTGATCCTAACAGGCAACCACACAACGTTTTGGATAAAAGCGGAATACAACGAAGGGGGGAGCATGCTCGATGTCACGCTCTCGCCGTAGGGCCCAGACATCCATTGAGATTCTGTTTATCCTAGCCATCGTCCTAACAGGGGTAGTTGTGGTTGTAAAGCCATATCTCACTTCAAGCGGGAGCATGGTAACTGATGTGTATGTAAAGAACGCGGCCGAGGACGCCTGTAGTTACCTGAACAATGGGGTTTTGGTCAATGATAATCTTCATGAGCCCTTGAATGGGATCTTAAGTGCCTCAAACTATTCCTACAGGGGATTTAAATTCCGGGGTTTAACCACAACGCAAAATGACAGTGTTGTGAGTGTGAGCGTGTATATAACTTATCAGGGCTCTGAAAGGTCCTGGAAGAATTCTGGAATTCCAAATCCGGATACTTACCTTGGGAATCAGATAAAGGAGTTCATGCTAAGATACATCTCCGCGAGACCGAACGTTTCCAGAGATGGGGACACCCTCTCCTTTGGGGGGAAGAAAATATCGATAAGGGTCATTGTACGGGGTGTAGAGGGATGAGGAGACGGGGACAAATGTTTTCCTTGGATGCCCTGATTTCACTGGTCATAGTCATTCTTATACTGGGCACGATAACCAGTACATCATCCAGCCTAAAGAACGAGATAGAGGGCATGATCGGCTGGTACGAAAGGGCTAACATAGCGGACAACATGCTCGATGTGCTAACGAAGAGTCCAGGGGAACCGGCAAACTGGTTTAACAATACCTCAGAGCTAAGAGTTCTTGGTCTTGCTTCCAACCTCACTATGGGTGTGGACTACAACAAGCTAAATGCACTAATAGAACTCATTGACAGACAAAATAAAAATGTCGTTGACTCATTGAATAAGCTCAGCACAGGCAAGGACTTTCTGATGAAGTTCATCAGGGGGAGGACTATCATAGGTGTGGATTTTGAGTACAATGGGAGTACAGAAGGAGGAACGGGTGAGTACACTCCTATAGACATCTCGTGTACTGTTGATCTACACGGGAGTGAGTTTGTAACACCTCCGGCACCTCCCAGTAACTCAGAAGGAGGTATAGTCGAATGCGATCCCTTCGAGGTCACGGGGAGTGGAACACTGTTCTTCAATTACGATTATAATTTATGTTTTGGAGGGAGTGTTATTGCCTCCGATGAGAATAGCGGATCTGTTCATATTTCTAATAACAAAGTTGGTTCCTACGTGTCTATAGCGGGCGATATGATATCCGAGAAAAAGGGAGCAATTCAAATTTCCGTCACGTATGGTTCACTCTATATTGGGGGGGTGGCATGGCTTGATACAACGGGTAGTTCCCAGATATACGCGAGAGAAATTTATGTCTTGGGGAGGACAGGTAAGACCCCTCTTATAAGTATTACCGAAACAGCAACCAACAGGATACAGGCAGACAATGGATTGTTCTTCTTAGTGGATGGTCAGTGGTATGCTGTGCGCAACTTTCAAATGGGAAGGGGACAGTTAAGTTATGGGGAATGGTATAAGTTAGTAAATGGGACTTGGGTGGATGCTTCCTCTGATGTCAAAATAATCATTACAAGCGACTATGGGGATGTGTATATACGGGGAATTCATGCTATTCACGTTGACCTGCTTGGAGGAGGTAGTATAACCGTTGGCTCCTCGGGAGAACTCCCGACCACTGTAGGACTACCTCCATGTGTTGGGGGCACGAAGGTTCCACTCGAGATATACAATCTCACAATAACTTACATCTATCCCTCAAACCTCTCTGAAGGGGGCATACACAACATAACACCCAGCGAGTACAGAATCCTGATAGCGGATATTAATGATAGTATAACCACAGCTCCAGATCTAGAGGTTCTCGTAACCTCCATGAACAACTCGCCTTGGGTGAACTACGAAGAGAGGAGGACATCCTTAGTTGTCAGGAAATACTCAAAAGCTGTGAACATAACTCAGAACTCGAAGATGATGATAATAACGGGTGCCCTCTCGTTCCCAGTTCCCTACTATTCGACCTTACGGATTAAGGTGCCTTCCGAAAAGGGATATGCTCTTTTCGTGGTCAGAGACGGAGATCAGAAAAAGGCCCTTGGGATATGGAGGGTCGGGAACACAACATATGCGGGTATATGGGTGAACACCACCCTCGAGAAGGTAATAACAGGGCACTCCACCTATGTTGTCGTCCCATGGATAGAGTTATTCTCCAACTTCAACGTCGAGAATGGGAGAAAGATTGTGGGGCTTTGGTTCTACAAGAAGAGTCTGGACTGGGTATATCTTGAAGATGTAAGTGGAATTGGATTCCTAATAGAGCCAAAGGCAGAGCCATTTGTGATACAACTGTGGGTGTGGGATGACTCATGAGGCGGAGGGGGTTTTTCTTTACATTGGATGCTATACTGGCGTTGACTCTGATAATAATATCAGTAGCGAGTATTATTGCCGTTATGGGGCAGACTCAAAATGTTTACGTGACCTACTCCAGAACTCAGGATAAGTATATAGCCACTCAGACGCTTACCCTGCTGAGAACCGTGCCGTTGAGAGAGGTAGTGCCGCAGAGTCAAGTTGAAAAGTGGATAAAGGATTCCACCCTTAACCTGACCCTGGTTAGCCCGGACATGTCGCCCATAGACATTGTATCGACCTACTGGTCTGCCTCTTACGTTTACAACAACCCATCATTCCAAGAAAAGGCCAGAGAAATCTTGGGATACATTCTCAATAGGACACTTTCCGGCTACAATTATGAGCTCATTGTAAATGGCTATGTTCCTGCCACCAACTCCAACGAAAGTATGTTAATAACAAATGCGAACAACGCCACCCCTCCAGATATTAGCCCTGCAACCCTCTTGATAAGCGGATACAGCAGGAACCAGACCCCAAGGGGCTACATGGCGAGGGCCTTCCTAACAAAGGTAAGCGTTGAGCGGGAGGACCTCTTCGGCTGGTACAGGGTTCTTGCAGCACCTCTTGCAAATGATCGGTATCATAGTGAAAATACGCTGATTCTAACGAGACTAATAAACTTACCAAATGATGCAAAAATAGAGTACGCTGATGCTAAGTTTGTAAGGAGGCAAAGTGAGGAGCAGGAGCTCATTATAAATGAGGATAGATATTGTACTTGGGCAGCATATGGGACTATAAACAAAGTGATTACATCATGTTTAAATCCTGGAGTCAATAACTTTACCACGATATACTACAATGGCAGATATTACCAAGATGGGATAGGATCTGCGAGTGGTACAACCGTCTACATAAAATACCGCTCCAACTCAACGGCCGTTGAAGATCCTGGACTGGTGAAGATGTATCAAGTTGATTCCAGATATACTGGATTCTTCTATCTTCTCGAGATGTTCGTGCCCGGGAATATAACGAGGATAGATATGCGCTTCAGAGTTAAGGGAGTTCACAGGGTGAACCTCTACTACGGTCTAGGGGGAAAGCTATACCTTCTGACCTACAAGAGCCCCACTAACGGGATAGTCGAGTTTACAGATGATGAGATACGACAGGCAGTCGACCAGAAGCTCTGCGGTGGAAGCGACTGCTACGACGAGTTTAAGGCGAACTTGAGCAAAATGGTCTTCGACTTTGTAGTTGGCTTCGATGCAGAGTTCGACAGCTACTATGGCCGGTGGAGATATGGAGGAGGTTACTGTTCGTACTATGGGTTCAACTGTCACGCCAGTGACACCGAGTATGGTGGGGTTGGCAGGAGGATACTCTATGGGTATCCAGACTCATATGTAAAAATAACTTACACTCCTAGAACTTTAATAAACAGGTACAGCATTCCACTAGCAGTTTACTTCCCGTACGGGGACCCTAGGGTTACCTACAGCGGTGCAGGCCTCCAAGTTTCATATTACCTTCCCCCCAAGGCGGATCCCTGGTATGCCGACTGGTGGGTGGGTTATACTTTCGTAGACTATAAGACTATTCAGAATCTCTATGAGAATGGGAACAGGTTCTACAGGGGGCCCCTGGGAAGGTATGCGATAAGGGTTGCATACACCAAGATATATCCGTGGATGATGAGGAGCGGGAGCACGAACAGGTTTGAGATAAGGATGACCGGCGGCAGTTCTTACGTTAGAAACGGTGAAAGCAGGGGAATAATCAAATACTTCATCCAGGGCTACGCTGGATACGGTGACATATTTCCCTACCTTCTCCAGGGCTACCCCAACTATCACGGCTACAATCTTACCTACTACTACTGGGATGGGACCAGTGCGAGACGGGGTCAGGTTCTTGTTGGCAATCCACCGTATTTAGCCATTTCAGTGGACTCCCTTAAGCCGGATAAATATGCGGTTGATGATGCAATACTGAGGCTCTTCAACAGACTCAATTTTATAGATGATCAGAACCCTGGCTCGTGGAAGGAGAAGCCCTTTGATGGTTCCCAGAGCAACCCGATAGACGTCCAGCTCACGGGTGGGCTGAAGATAGATTTCGTCAGCATGAAGAACATACCCTCCCTTGAGCCGCCTATAGCCATAACCCTCAGGGTGTGGAGGGTCAAACCATGAAGAGGAAGGGGTTCCTGCTTAACACTACTGCGATAATACTCATAATCCCCCTGCTGATACTCCTGGCGACTTATGAGGATGCTTCATCTTTAATAATCACCTCACAGGGAGAGAGAGTGAGTACCGAGAGAATGTATGATGTCGTAAACTACATCCAACTGGACTTTCAACGTGCCCTGGAAATATCAGGAAAAAGGGCACTTGTCGCTATGGTGGATGCTGTTGTCAAATCTGGAATGAGTTTTGAAGGCCTAAACTCAGAGCCAAAGTATTGGGCCAATGAGACCATAAAGAAGATAATGCTAAATGAAAGTGTTAGTGTTCTACGTATAGATCCGAAGATTACGAAGGGACAAACCCTTGAGGATTGGAAGAAGTCCATCCAGAAAAAGCTCAAAAAGATGGGATATACGGCTGATATTGAGCTATCGGATGCAACTATTGTAGTCGCTCCCCTGGACTCATTTCACATTGTGATAAAGGCCAAATTGGAGAACGTCACTATCAGAGACCTTAATGGAAGGATAGTCTACCATGGACCAATTCCACAGAGGGGGTATGTGTACAGCATAATCAACATTCAGAACTTGGAGGATCCTCTCTTTGCAGTCGCCAGCGGTGGCAGATACTCCCGTGTTGTAAGGGCGTGCCAGTATTCCTTCCCAGAGGTAATGGCAAAGCCAATAACCAGTGTGAGTGGTAGTGGGGAGAGTTCAAACAACTATGACCACATCCCAGGGAAGTATGGAGATGACATCTCCTATTCAAGGGTCAGAATAGAGTACACACCAGATGGGTCATATTTAGAGAATCTTTCATATGATCCAACGCTGATATTCAATAACAATGATCAGGGAGTCTTAGTCTTCAAGCAGGGAACTTCTTGGTGCGGCGAAAGTGGCCTGAACTATAGGATTCCACTGGATATAACCCCCTCTCCCACTCCCAACAGTTTAACACTACTGCGGCTTGATCTTACTCAGATAGCTGGTCCGCTTCCATATCACACCGGAGACGCCGCTTCCATAGCCATATACCGTGAGAACTCCTCAGGATGCACATGGATACCTTTCTGGATAGAAGAATGGACAAATACCAGTGCCCTGATCTGGATAAAGCCTCCTAAAGGAGATGGGACTTACTACCTCTACTACAGCCCAGATGCTACGTTCTCTCCAACAAGAGGTACACCGAGCATATTCCCATACTATTCGCCAGGCTTCACCCTGCAGGCTTCAGACAACTATTCTATGAAGCTCATATCCAACCTCAGCTGGGAGGATTTCTTCATCAGGTATAGGCTCAAAACGGCCAACAAAGGCGACGCGGATGCTGGTGTTGGGCTTGAGTTTCCAGTTGGGGGGAGATGTCTGTTAGTTGTTAAATATATAAACGCCTCTGAAGTCAGCCCGTGGTCTTCCCAAGACGTCCAGATACCTATATATCTCTCCCCGGAGGACACTGCTAGGCTGAACACCTCAACGATAATCGTAAGGGACGTGTATGGAAGAGAAATTCCCTTCTGGGTGGAATATTGGGACTCTAGAGGAGCCAAGATATGGGTAAAGGCTAACTTAACCAAGAACACCTCTCTCATAAGTGACAAGTTCCAGCTAAGTGGAGACTATTACTACAATGCTTTCACCATATGTCCAACTGAAAAGCTCTCGCCTCTCGAAAACCCGGACAAGGTATTCATACTCTATGACGACTTTGAAAATGTCACGAAGTGGGCTCTCTGGCACAATAACTCCGATGTGTGGAATGGTCTGCGTTACAGGTTGAGGGGTTACATCAGCATCACAGACCAGTACTATCATAGCGGCAGATACGCGTTGATGAAGTACAGGAATAACGACTGGGGTGGCGGTGTGAGGGATCTCCCGCAGGCAATTACTCTGAATGCTCCAGGGGGGATAGTGCTTGAGTACTGGGACTACAGGATAAATGACAATGGTGGCACATGGGACAGGGTTGGTCTAATAGATGACAGTAGGAATGGGTATGGTGCAGCGCTGAACTTCAGGTACAACCGCATTGGAGCTGACATAAGGACTGGGGGTAGCGGGAGCCTCACCTGGATGTACTTTAATGGTGGGGAAGGTATTGGAAAGTGGTACTTTGTGCAGTTCACTATATTCAGGGGGGCTACTTCAGTAGAACTGAGTACAAGGCTTTATGATTCCTCGGGAGCATTCCTTGCGGAATACGATCGTACTGATATCTTTAAGTTGTACTCCCATTTCACTAAGCTCTACGTGTGGGGTGGCCATGACTACGCCATCGATGACATAAGGATCAGGAAGTACATTCCACTTGAAGACCTTAAGCAGGCAACCCTTGAACTGAACAGGTTCCGGAGTTATGAATTCATAGATGACAACTTCAACCACAATGACCACGGCGGAGACAAGCTGGCCATCCTCCAGAACTGGAGCGTTAATCTTGGAAACACTCCTGGTATATGGGATATAGACACCTTTCACAGGTATGAGGTCCGTGTGGAGAGAAACAATGGGCTTCACTTTATTTTCACACTGGATCCAAACAGTGCTGGTGAGAAAACAACGGATGTTTTTGTCCAGTATAATCCCGCTACAAACCCAGATGTGACTGCAGTCGTTGATAACACGGGCAACAACGTCACCTTTGACTGGGTGATAGCTGCCCCGCTTCCCTATGGGGTGAGAAACATAGTGCCCACCTCTGTAGAGCACAAAGGAGCCAACGCCGTGGCCTATGACATTCAGCCTTTCATAGACTGTGTGAAGGACTACAGGTACTTTGGAATCAGTGGAGGGATGTCTTTCTTCGAGAGGCTTGAACTCTCAATGGCACACCACGAGGCGTATAAAAAGTTGGCTGCAGAGATTGACAGGGAGTTGGGATATCTAATAAATGGGCAGCCGTATCCAATAGGGCTTGTAAGCTTTATGGTACCCTCAGGTCAGTATGATGAAAAATTGGCCACCCTACTCAGCACGTGGGGAATTACAGAAGATCAACTCATTGATGATAGGGAGAGTGACGTAGACTACTACTTCCTGGACAGGTACATGGCAACGGGAGGAAACCTACATCCGGGGTACCCTATGTGGGGAATCTCATGCCTATCACCTGAGTGCACAGAACCAGCTATTCCTTTCTTCATTGATGAAAAAACTGCAAAGGCTATCTTCGGAGAAGTGGCATCCCAAGACCTTCTAAGGAGGTGAATCAATGGACATCGGTGATATGCTCTACAGGATAGGTGAGGGAGTTGAGAGGTTCTTTTCCGTTCTCGTGTCACTTTTGAGGGAACTGGTCAAGCCGGTTCCTTCAAACGAAGCCCCTAACCCAAGAATATTTAAAAAGTTCACAAAACATGGTCTAACTCCCCATGAATATGCTAGCTTAACACTTCAAATACTGTTCCTCTCATACCTCTTAGTCAGCATCCTCGCAATTGTCATTAGAAAGGAGGTAATTCCTGTTATATTGATAATCGCCGGTATATATGGACTATTACTACGACATGTTCTGATACGATGGCAGAGCTTTATCATAAACTACAGGGCTTACCTGTTATTCTATCTTGGGTTGTTTGGGATATCCTTCTCGGCCCTCATATCGTATGAGATTATCAGACACAGCTCCCCTAAACTTTACTGGTACTATCTTTATTTGGCTGGGTTGGTGATAGTTCTCCTCATCTTCCGTCACTACTTCAAGCAGAAATATGGCCGAGATTACACATACGGTATAGTCGAAGAGGTTAAGAACGATCTCGTTAGGGTTTTCGTCAACGATGACATAGCCGCGAACGTTAAGCCCGGCTACTATTGGTTGCCGAAGGTTCCGGAGGCAGAGCCTGGACGAGTTGTCAAGATACTCGTGAGGGAGAGATCCTTCAGAAGCTCTCTTCCAGAGAGAATACTGGAGGTTCACCTTATTGAGTCCTCCCAGAGTTCCAGGGAGCCAAAGAACGCCACTGAATGAAGGATGAGGAGGTAAACCGAGTGGCAGGGTTCTATAAGATTGGTCTTAACGAATCTTTCTTCATTTCTCCCAATTCTTAGGGGCTCTACCTGTTGACAGGGGGGATAGATAGTAATGTCATCCCCGTCAATCTCAATGGAATAACCTAAACCGGCACATACCCTACCCATAAAGGAGCAGAAATCCTGCCATCTCTCCACCCGGGTTCTGTAGTATAACGTGTGCCCCAAGATATCACCAATAAAAGTAATACTAAAACTTTAAAAAGTTTTTCAGGATGGAGGCGGCATAATGATAAAAAGTGTTTAGAGTTCACCGCAGAGCCTCGCGAAGTTCCTGTAAATATCGGCTCCGCGCTCGGTGTGGGAAACCTCCGGGTGGAACTGGACGCCGTAGATCGGAAGGTTTTCGTGCTTCATCGCCTCCACAGGACAGGTCTCGCTCCTGGCCAAGAGTTTGAAGCCCTGGGGGAGCCCCTTGACCTCGTCCATGTGGCTCTCCCAGACCTTCAATTTCTTTGGAAAGCCCTTGAAAAGGTCGTTCTCCTCAAGGATTTCAATCTCCACTAAACTGTACTCCGCCTTGTCTCCCCTGTCGACTTTCCCTCCGAAGTGCCTTGCTATTAACTGGTGCCCGAGACAGATCCCCAAAATTGGGACGTTGAACTCGTCGTAGTGCTCCAGTATGGCCTCGCAGTTGCCCGTCTTCCCTATGTCCGGCCCGCCAGAGAAGATTATGCCCTTCGGATTCATTGCCCCGATTCTCTTCAGGGGAGTGGTGTTGGGGATTATCTTTGCTTCAACACCTAAATAGCGCAGAGTCCTCCAAATCCTGTGGACGTATTGCCCGCCGTTGTCCATAATCACTATCATGAACCCACCCCCAGGAGCTTGAAAAAGTCGTCGTGTTCTTCGAGTATGTAATAAGCCTCAAGGCCACGAGCCCGGGCATTCTCGGCCGTCCTCCTATCGTTGGTCAGGAGGATACCATTGACGACCAGCGCGAGTTCTCTTCGACTTTCATCGTACTTCGAAAAGGCGTCAATGAGCATGGAAGCATCGATGACGAACCTCATAACTACTCCCTCGCGTTCAGCAGGAGTTCCAGCGGGTCTTTTTTGGGATTCTCAAGCTCGTTTTCCATACTCCTGATAAACCTGGACAGCCCGGTGCTCAGAATCCTTACCCTGAGCACCTGCCCCTCCTTCAGCTTCAGGGGCTTCAATGGCTTTAGCACACCGTTTTCGTAGATTAGCTCAATTATCTCTCCCATGCTTCCACCGTTTCAACATCTCCTTAAAAATAAATAAAGGTTCTTACTCAAACTCAATCGTCGCAGGAGGCTTGTTAGTTATATCGTAGAGCACCCTTCCGACCGCGGGAATCTCGCTGGTGATTCTGAAGGCTATCCTCTGGAGCACATCAAAGGGGACGTTCATCGCGTTAGCAGTCATGCCGTCGAGGCTCTCAACAACGCGAACCGCCACCGTCTCCTTGTAGGCCCTTATATCGCCCTGAACGCCCACCGTTTTAACTCCCAGCAAGACGGCGAAGGCCTGCCATGGCTTTAAGCCGGCCTTCTCGATTTCCTCCTCGACTATCGCGTTTGCCTCCCTGACTATCGCAACCTTCTCCGGCGTCACCTCGCCGAGAACCCTCACCGCCAGCCCCGGCCCGGGGAAGGGCATTCTGTTGTAT
>JALTCK010000083.1 GCA_027074805.1 Thermococcus sp.
CCACAAAGGAACTACAGAAATGGTTTAAATTACAACTTCTTTACAAATTCATCACAGCAGTAAAAATGAAGGCGTTTTCTTTTTCCGAAAATTATAAAAACTATAAAAATTATAAATTAGGGAGGTGGGATTATGCACCGTAAAAATTTCATGTGGGGCGTGGTTCAGTCGGCATTCCAGTTTGAAATGGGAGATCCTATGAGAAGACATCTCGACACTCGAACCGACTGGTGGTACTGGGTTCGTGACGTGTATAACATAAAAAACGAGCTTGTGAGTGGTCATCTCCCGGAGGATGGTATCAACAATTACGGCCTTTATGAAATCGATCATCACCTTGCCAAGAACCTCGGCCTCAACGCTTATCAGCTCACCATTGAATGGAGCAGGATATTTCCCTGTCCCACATACCACGTAGAGGTCGATATTGAAAGGGACGGGTACGGATTAATAAAGAGGATAAAGATCTCAAAGGAAGCCCTAGAAGAACTCGAGGGTATGGCCAACCAATACGAAGTTCAACACTATAGAAAAGTCCTTGGAAACCTTAAAAAAATGGAATTCCAGACCTTTGTGACTCTCAATCATCAAACCCAGCCCATATGGCTCCACAATCCAATAGAAGTTAGAGAACATCTTAAGAAATCCCGAGCAAAGGGGTGGATTGACGAAAGAGCAATAGTGGAGTTTGCAAAGTTCTCCGCCTATGCCGCGTGGAAGTTTGACGATCTCGTTGACTACTGGGCAACCTTTGATGAACCGATGGTAACGGCAGAACTTGGTTACCTAGCTCCCTACGTCGGGTGGCCCCCAGGAATCCTGAACCCACCGGCCGCGAAGAAAGTTATAATAAATCAGCTCGTCGGACATGCAAGGGCTTATGAAGCCATAAAGGAGTTTTCCGACAAGCCGGTGGGCATAATCCTAAACATCATTCCCGCATATCCCAGGAGCCCTACCGACCCCAAAGACGTAAAAGCCGCTGAGAACTATGACCTCTTCCACAACAGGATATTCTTGGAGGGTGTCAACGAGGGTAGGGTAGACTTTGAATTTGGAGAAAACTACATAAAGATTCCCCACCTTGCAAGAAACGACTGGATAGGCAACAACTACTACACCAGAGAGGTCATAAGGTATACCGAACCCAAATACGAGGAGCTATCAATAATCAACTTTGTGGGAACGGAAGGCTATGGATACTCCACCGAACCAAACACTGTTTCAAAAGACAACAACCCCACTAGTGACTTTGGGTGGGAGAGCTTTCCGCAAGGAATGTATGACTCCATTATGATAGGCACATCCTACAAAAAGCCAATGTTCATCACCGAAAACGGTGTCGCAGACTCTAAGGACACCCTAAGACCCAAATACATTCGAGAACACGTTGCCAAGATGCTAGAGGCTATAGATGCTGGCGCCGATGTTAGAGGTTACTTCCACTGGGCACTCACAGACAACTACGAATGGGCGATGGGTTTCAAGATAAGGTTTGGCCTTTACGAGGTTGATCCGATAAATAAACAGAGAATACCCCGGTTGAAGAGCGTTGAGACCTATAAGAAAATCGTGAGGGGGGACATTGAATGAAGACAATCGCCGTGGATGAGAGCACCTGGAAAAAGATAAAACTCTTAAAGGACAAACTGGACGCGCGTTCTTACGATGAGGTTCTCCAGAAGCTGATAGAGACCTGGCACTTGGTTGAGCTTGATAGGAAGGTTGAGGACATAGTAGTGGACGACGAAGAGGCTGAGGTGCTCCTCAGAGTGCTGAAAGAGAGGGATAAGAAATGACGTTCCCCGACAGCGTCTCCTTCGATGCACTGGCCCTCATAAAAATGCATACCGCCAGCAGGAGGAGGTTGCTGGAGGTTACCCTTGCGAAGTTCAACGTATCCGTCTCGATAGTGTCGATATACAGATACTTGGTGTCAAAGGCTTACATCAACAAAAACGTCGAGACCGAAATGAAGATTCTGAGTGAAATTTACGAGATAATGCCCCTCTCCGAGGAAGTAGTCCTTAATACGGTTAAAATAGAAGCAAAACTTCTTAAAAAAGGCATTATAATGGACATCGACGACATCCTCATTGGAGTCTCAGCAATAACCACAAGGAGCCTACTCATAACTCCGGAACCCGAGAGGTATGAACCCCTTGTGGAGTTCGGCCTTGACGTGATTGACCTCAACAAGTTCCTGAGGGAAGTTGAGAGAATAGTGGAAGAAGAGCTCAAAGAGTAGTCAGATCAGGTCGTAGAACGGACACAGATGAAGGAACAAGCCCGGTACGAACCTTATTCCCTCCCCATATTTTGTGCCACCGAGTTTCCCATAGTAGAGGGAGATCGTTCTCAAGTACGGTTCCCATAATTCCCAAATTTCGTCGGTGAACTGACTTCTGTGTCTCTTGATAGCTTCAAGTTTTAGCTCCACCACATCAGATATATCAACGAAGTAGTTGGGTTTATGAGTATAATACAGTCCAACTGCCGAAACGGTATGAGGCTCAAGACCGGCCTCAAGATCCGTCCGATTAAAGTTTGGAAGGCTCGAGAAACCCACTGCTTCTATCCCGAGAAGGCCTGCCCTTCTGTGGTCCGGATGACTCTCGTAGGGCAACCAGGGATCCGGCATTAAAACCATCTCAGGTTTTTCTTTTCTGATAATGGTGACAATTTCCTTTCTCGCTTCCCTATCATAAGGTAACTCCGTATCCACAAAATCTAACGTGATTATTTTCTCCACACCCAATAACTTGGCGCTATCCCTCTCCTCTTGGAGACGGGTCAGGGCAAGTTCATGTCTTGAGATGCCGTCATCGGTAGTCCCCATGGAACCATCGGTGAGCAGAAGATAAACGACCTCTATGCCCTCATCCACCAGCTTCTTTATCGTTCCTCCCAGAGCTATGACACAATCATCTGGGTGTGGTTCGATGCACAGAACCTTACTCACGTCCTTAAATGGCTCTTCCATTTTAAAATCCAGCTTGTCCATGAGCGCCCTCAGCGCGCTTTCAAAATTACTGAATCCTTCGAAAGCCAACTCCACCACCATTTTTATAAAAACTTCGGATTTTATAATATTTTTGGTCGGGAATTAAACGTTACATAACCGTTAGTATAGACGGTCTGTTAACACCATATCCCAAATACACCAAATTACAAAAATTCTATTATATGTAAATTTGGAAATAGTTATAAATACCAGGACATATTCCCATTCAACGCTATCCGCGGTGTCATGTATGAGGAGCAGAAATGTCCCATTGCTACTAGTGGTCTGAGAGTGCTTCCTAGCCTCTTTACTGCACCATCGATACATATCTAGAGGGACACCAGTATCACTGGAGGATTATAGGGCCTCGTTTGAGATTTCGTAAACTGAGCCGCCCAGCAGAGAATACCCCTCAGCCCTTTTAGACCATTGACAAGAACATCCAAAGGCAGGGTAAAGTTTCAACAAGCCACCAGGAAACTGGACTGGCCCCTCGGCCACCCCCGGCCAGACATGCAACCATCTGATACAAGTTGCAGGTGCCGTGATCTGACATCTTTTTCATTTTATTGCAGTGGCGTTCTCTCAACCTCCAGACGGTCAAAGGTGGGGTACTCTTCAACAATGAAGAACCTCACGTCGCCTTCTATGGCCCCGGCAAGCTCGAGAGCAACCTCTTCAGGCATCTCTATCCTACCCCTCTCATAGTTGATGTAGAGCCACTCAGGTGGAACCCCTGCTTCCTCCACAAGAAAGTCGTATAACTCGTCCAAGGCCTTATACTCAGCTATGCCGAAGCGGAGGGTCCCCTCTTCAGTGACTTCCATATAGGGTCTCGCAATGTTCCTAGCCGTTCTCTTAAGCCTGTTCCTTAACTGAACCGCATCCTTCAGCTTCGCCGTACAGAGGTGGTAACTTAGAGAGGTGTTCTTCTCACCCCATTCTAGGAACTCAAGGCCGAGCTCAAGGGAGCCATTTATGGCAGCACTCTCATTGCTCACCGGTTTATAGCCCCTGTCGAGAATTGCCCTAAGATTAGTCTCGCTGAACTCAAGCTCGTTCACGTTGAGGAATTTCGCACCTAGCCCGTCCAAAAACTTGGCGTACCACTTCATTCTCTCCATCTGACCCGGGATTGAAGGTATCTCCCCACCCACGTCCCAGTCAAACTCAAAGGCCTTCTTTATGTTCTCAATCTCGAGGTTGAAGAGCTTTGAGTTAGGGTTGAAAAGATCCGGATGGAAGCGTATCTCGTCTAGACCAGCCTCATAGAGTTTTTCAAGATTCTCCTCAGTGGCCAAAGCACCAGTCGTGTACAGATGTATATGGAAGTCTCTTCCAAAGGTCTCCTTGAGGAGTCCGATGTACTCCACGGTTCTCTCTAGCCTCGCCATCGGATCCCCTCCCGTAACGCCCGCACCTTTAGCCTCCTGAAGAAGAACCTCTTCGATGATGTCATCAAGTGTTTTTACAGGTCTCTCGTTTGCATAAACAACGTCCTCCCGCCTGTGCTCGCTCAGGGGACAGTAGAAGCAGTCTCGCGGGCATTTTCCAGTGACGAAGAGGACGAGCTTTTCACCCTTAACACAGAGCTGGCAGCCCTTGGGCAGTTTTCTCACGGCATATGAGAAGTAAGGAGTCTCCCAGACCAAACCATTCACCCCGCTAACTCAGGCTTGGGGCATGGCTTAAAAAGGTTGGTGCCCAAATACGTGGAGGTGTAACGATGAGGGAGAAGCCAAAGTACCTGCCACCAACGTTGAGGGACAAGCACCGCTACATAGCCTTCCGGCTCATTGGAGAGAGAACTTTCAAGAAGGACGAAGTGAAGAGGGCAATATGGGAGGCCAGCCTCTCAACTCTCGGAGTACTTGGCTCAGCCCGGGTGAAACCCTGGTTTATCTCCTTCGACGAGAAAACCCAGACTGGAATCGTTAGGGTAGACAGAAAACACGTTGAAGACCTTCGCCTTGCCCTGACGCTCCTCACTGAGATAAATGGATCAAGGGTCATATTCAGAACCCTCGGTGTTTCGGGGACTATGAGAAGGGTGAAAAGAAAGTTCTTGACGGAGTTCGGCTGGTGCTAATCGAGGAGGATGAAGCGCTCCCCCTCAATATCCTCAACATAACTGCCGATTCCCCCGACTTTCCATTCCTCTCCATTGAGTTTTACGGTAACGTTCGCAACGAGGGGAGTGTATTCGTAGTCCACTATCTCCCCCCTAAGGGTAGCCGGTTCCCTAGTGTCAACCCACTTCCCGGTTACCTCCGCCTTCCTCGGTGTTCCTGCCATTTTGAGGAGGGTAATTACGGTTCTTATGTTGACAAGGGTTAGGGGCTTTCTGAGGATGGTATAGTTGACCGGTTTCACGAGCTCACTGTTGTCGAAGTATATGGTGTAGAACCAGTGCATGTACTGGAAGACCACCTTCGGACTCTTTGCCCAGAAGGAGTAGAATTTCTCCCTCCTCCTATCCCTTGGTATTGCACCGAAGAAAATCGCATAGTCGGAGTCCCCGATTATCCAGCTGGCCATGAGCCATGGTGCCCCGCTGGTCTTTGAGAGGATTATGTTATCAGCATTTAGCCAGTCGGGAATTTCATCCTCAAAGTTCGTGACTATGACAAAGAGGACGTCCTTTTTAGCCCTTATTTCGTTTTTAAGGAGTTTGAGGAACTCAAAGGGAGTGTTTATTAAAACCTCGTGCCGAGCAGTCCTGATTATATACTCAACCCTCTCGAGGGTGTTGTCGAAGCCCTGTATAGTCCATATCTCAGGCAGGTCCTGACCATGGGCCTCACGGTAGAGCTCCATAAAAGCACTCTTCAGGTTGTTTATGTCCTCTATGAACTCCTCCTTTATCTTTTCCAAGACAACCTCAGGATTAACCGGCCTGTATAGCCTCGGCGACCCATGCATAACGTCGACGAAGCCCTTTCTGTGGAGAGAGCTCAGAACGTCGTAAACCCTAGTATGGGGGATACCGCTCTCCCTCGTTATATCTGTCGCCTTGCTCGGCCCCAACTTAAGGAGCGTAACGTATGCCAAGCTCTCGTACTTAGTCAGACCCAGTTTCTGAAGTTTCTCAATGATCTCCTCTTCCCTCATGCTCAGACCCCCAATAACTTCCGGAAGTTTAATCATCCTTGGTGATACCTAAAGTTGAGAGTGCGTATAAAACTTTCGTTACTAACGTCAAACTTTTTAGGGGTTAGGCTGAGGAGCCTTTATGACACTAAAAGAATTTGCCCACTTCATCGCAGAGAACGCCCCAGGTAGAAGGACCATTGAGATCGGGATTGGCTTCCAGCTAAGCGTTGCTCTCAGACTTAAAGAGCTCGGATACGAGGTCACCGTCGTTGACTGGAATGAAGAAGCCGTTGAAAACGCAGAGAGAGAGGGATTAAAGGCCGTAAAGGATGACGTGTTCAACCCAAGGATGGAGATATACAGAGGGACAGATGTGATATACTCGGTTCGCCCGACTCCTGAGATTGTGGAGCCCATACTTCACATTGGGAGGAACTTGAAGAAACCGATTTACATACTCCCCTTCAGCGGGGATCCGGTCCCACCCGGAACCCAACTCGTGAACTACCGTGGGCTGGCGATATACGTTTATAAGCCATTGAGAAAATAACACCGGTGGTGTTAATGAAACTCTTCGGTACTGCTGGCATCAGAGGGAGACTCTGGGAGAAGGTCACGCCAGAGATGGCAATGAAGATTGGAAAAGCCGTCGGGACGTATATTGAAGGTAAGAGCGTAGCGGTTGCAAGGGATGGAAGGACGTCAAGCATCATGCTCCAGAAGGCCCTAATCAGTGGGCTTCTCAGTACGGGAAAAGAGGTTCTCGACCTTGGACTCATTCCAACGCCGGTCTTGGCGTGGGCAACTAGGGAGCACGCGAACGGCGGCGTTATGATGACAGCCAGCCAC
>JALTCK010000084.1 GCA_027074805.1 Thermococcus sp.
CACGGACTCAAGCAGAATCTTCAAAAGCCCACCGCACCTTAACGAGACTTACCCGTTGAGGGTTAAGATCAAGCCCCTAAAGCTCGGCGAGCTCGACTTCAAGCCCCTCATTCCAAAGCTGAAGTTCATCACGAACAAGAAGAAGTGGAGCGGCCACCTGATGGGGAAGGCAATGCGGGAAATTCCCGAGGAAGATTATAAGCTGATTGAAGGCCTGCTTTGACTTTCTCATATTTGAATAACAACCACGAATTTTTGACGGTTGTTATCCGTTTTGTTTTGATAGATATAGAAAATTGATAGATAGAAAGAAGTCTCAAACATCCGATCCTTTATTGAACAGACGTAGTGAACACTCTATCACTAGTGACGGGTCGTCACTTATTTAGCGGTTTCTAATGAGACAGCGTGAATCTTAGATGAATCCCCTCAAGCGACTTTACACAGGCAAAGTCTTAGGGCCTGGGGATGTTAACCTCTAAGAAACTTTGCCCTGCAGAGTTTCGTCGAAAAGTTTTGACTTTTGGGCGCCGTTTTTGAGTTTGTGTGCCTTAAAATGAAGAGCTAAGACGTGAGGCTTATGAAAAACACGAGAATCTACAGAGTTTCGCTCTTCAAACGGCGTCCGGAGGACGCCAAAAATAAAGGTGAAACTGGTTAGAGACTTGCTGGGAACATTAAACCCCCAATTATGATTTGCCATTAAGAGCGCGCATAAACCCCCTCCACACTCTCCAGCAGTTGGAATTATTTGATCAAACTTTTCCCCAGAAAAGTTTGCTGTTATGGGGCCAGGGCCGGGATTTGAACCCGGGCTAGGGGATCCACAGTCCCCTGTGCTAACCAGGCTACACCACCCTGGCCATTTCCAGCTAAACCTTTTGGGTTAGCTTTATAAAGTTTTCGACGAAAAGCGGCAAAGAAGAAAGCTGAAACCTTTTACGTCCCATAAAGCGGATTTAAGAGGAAATCCAGCCTCAAGAGGTCTTTAGGGGGAAGCTCCATGAAAGCCAAGCGCGAGGCACTCCAAAGTCTCTTCAGGGCAATGAGAGAGGGGAAGGTGGACGAGGACATAATAGAGCTGCTCCTCCTCATCAACTCAATCAAGGGAATCTACACGACCTCCTCCTGCTCGGGAAGGATTGGAATCATTGAGGAGCCGGCCCTGGGGGCCAAGCCGCTCTCCCGGTGGCTGATAAAGGTTCACCGCGAGCTGGAGTTTGAAGAAGCTCAGAAGGCACTCAAAGACGCGAAAGAGGGCCTCATATTCCTCAAGAGCCAGCCGCCGATTTTCCACGTCGTAGCGGAGGACATGGAGAGGGCAAAGAGGCTCCACGAGCTTGGATTGGCCAGCGGCTTCAAGTACACGACCTTCAAGGTGATCTCCAACCGCTACCTCGTCGAGATAAACGCCACCGAGTACCTCACTGTCCCCCTCGGGAGAGACGGGAGGGTTCTTGTCGATGATGACTACCTCCGCTTCGCAATTGAGATCGGAAATTCCATGCTTAGGAGAAGCAAGGGCAGGCTCCCTCGCCTCCGGGAGAACTTCAGAAAGTTGAAAGAGCAGCTCGGCGAGGACGAGCTCTTCTACGAGCTTGCGGAGGAGTTTGGAATTTTAGTTGGGTGAATCTCTATGCAATTGTTCATAGATGAGAGCGGGGACCTGGGAGGGGTCAAAAGCGGCAAGAGGTACTTTGTAGTTGCGGGAGTAATATGCGAAGAAGAGGAAGTTTCACACACTCTAAAGCCTCTTCTCCAAGAGTTTGACCTTCCCGAGCTGAAATTCAACCGACTCTCCTACGATGAAAAGAAGCTTGCCCTCCTCAAGCTTGCAACACTTGATTTCAGCATAGCTTATTCCGTCCTCTCAAAAAACGATGAAACTCTAAAGGAATGGCTAGATAGGTCTAAGAAAAACAAACTCCTAGCGGCCAAAGTTCTTCATTCCACATTAATATCCCAACTGGGGTTCCCAGAGGTCATTCTGGATAGGAGTCACTATTCAAAGGAACTGTCCAAATAGCTGGCGCGTTACGATGTCGACGTTATCGCCGAAAAAGAGATTCTGAGGAGAGGAGCCAAGTCGGGTGGCTAGTCCCCAAGCGGGCGACTCCCACCCTCATTCTTCAAGGTATGATAGGCGCCTAAACTTATTAACTTTTTGATTACCTCATCTCGTTCCACTCCGGGTTTCCGTATTTCTCCTCTATCAGCTTCTCTGCCAGTTCAAGCTCGTAGTTTGTTAGCTCCCCCTCCTCCATCGGGAACGCGTTGAAGAAGCTTCCCTTGAGTAGTTCGTAGGCCTCCCAGCGGTTGAGCTTTATCCCCTCGCGCTCCAGCGTTGTGACACGCTCCCATATCGAGGAAACGCCCTTGTCCTGGAGCTTGAGCTTGGAAACGCGGAGCACTCTTCCCAAAACCTCAACGCGCGTGGAGTACATGAAGGTGCCGTGCTGCAAAATCACGCCCTTCCTCCTCGTCTGGGCCGAGCCGCTGATCTTCTTTCCGTTGGCAACGATGTCGTTCAGGCCTGAGAAGCCCGCCTCAAGGCCGAGCTCCTTGAGGGCGTCAACGAGGGGGCCTGCCAGATAGCGGTAGCTGGTCTCAACGTTTCTGAGCATCGGATGGAGGTTTTCGCCCACTATAACCGAGTAGGTTATCTCCCCGAACTCGTCGTGGAAGACGGAGCCACCGCCGGTTATTCTCCTCACAACGGGGATGCCGAGCTTCCTCGCCTCGTCGAGGTTGACGTCGTGGACGACGCTCTGGAAGCGGCCTATGGTTACCGAGCTTGGGCTGAAGGCGTATAAGCGAACAGTGTCGGGTACCTTATCCTCTATCCTCGCGCGCATTATGGCCTCATCTATGGCCATCTGGACCTCCGGTCGGGCGACTATGAGCGGAATGAATCTCATGGTACCACCAGGGGTAGAAGGGGTTCCAGGTTTTTAAGCCCAGCGATGGTGACGCCCAACCCTTCCTGAGGCATGAATCTTTCCTCCATCCATCAAGGACGCTTGAACAATAGGGGAAATGGTGTTGAAGTTTTTCCAGAGGTTTCACCAAAAGTTCGTAGCTCGCTTCAGAATGATTAATCTCAAGCGGAAACCCCTGTGGGCTACACTCAAAGAAGGAGCTACAACCTTTGATGAAACTTTGAACTGAAAAGTTTCGATGGTGCGGTGGCCGGGATTCGAACCCGGGTTACCGGCTTGGGAGGCCGGTGTCCTAGACCAGGCTAGACTACCACCGCTCCGTCCAGCCCGTAATATAGGAAACCCGGGGACTTTAAAAGTTTTATCCCTTCTTCCTCGCCACCACCAAGCGTACTATCCCATGGAAGTGACTCTCTTCATGTTCAACCTTGAAGTATCTCCTCACGAGAAGGTGAGTCTCCCTGAGAGGATCATCGTCGAGGAGGGGTTTGAGGACAAACTTCATTGGCCGGAGAAACAGGTAGTCCACCAGCCTCGAGTCGCTCTGTGTATGCTCGAGGAAGACGGCCCTCCCACCGGGCTTTAGGGCTCGTTTTATCTCCTCCATGCCCTTCTCGGGATCGGGAACGGTGCAGAAGACGAAGGAAGAAACAACGGTATCAAAACTTCCGTCCGGAAAAGGCAGGCTCTCGACGTTGGCTTCCCTAAAGCAGGCCCTTAAGCCGAGCTCTTGGGCTTTCCTCTCCGCTATCTCCAGGGCCTCAGGAACCGCGTCAATACCGCAGAGCTCCACATCCCCAGGATAGTACTTCAGCGTCTTGCCCACTCCAACTCCAACCTCTAGAACCTCATTTCCCTCGATGAAGGAGATCGCCTTCCTCCTAAGCGGGCAGAAGAACCTGTCGAGGGGCCTTTCCAGTCTCTCGTAGTGTTTAGCGATCCTCGCGTATTTCTCCCGGAACGACATGGAGAAACTACCGCAGGGCTTTTAAAAATCTCACCCAACGTCCACCGGTGATGCTCATGCCGTATCTGATTATCGAGCACCTTGAGGGGATAAGTGACTGGCTCTGGCTGGAGTACAGCCACGTGAGTGAATGGTGGGCTAACAAGCTGATCTTCACAAACGTTTTGCCTGAGGAAAGGGAGAGGTTGGCCAAGCTCGGGAGCGTGATAAGTGAGAGCGTAATCCGCTTTCCATTCGACCGCTCTAAGATAATAGTCCTCGACCTCCAGGCCGAGGAGGAGCTCAAGCCCGAGGACATAGATGAGGACACGATGATAGTCGTCGGTGGAATACTCGGGGATGCCGTTCCGAGGGGCAGGACGAGGGAGTTCATAACGTCGAGGATGGAGGGCGTTAAAGTGAGACACATAGGGAAGCCCCAGTACTCGATAGACGGTGCCTCAATAGTGGCGAAGCTCATAGCGGACGGGAAGAGGCTGGACGAGATAGATTACGAGGAGAACCCGACGATAAAGCTGGATGAGTTCAGCGAGATAACGCTCCACTACGCGGTTCCGAAGCTGGACGGGAGGCTTCTCCTCACGCCAGGGCTGATAGAGCTCCAGAAACGGGAGCTGGGGTACACGGAAGGAAGGGAGGTAAGCGACGAGGAGCTGGTGGAGTTTTTTGAGGGGAAGGGGGAGCTTTAGTGCAATGAGACTAATTTTGCACGAATTCACATAAACTTTATTAATTTTGTGATTGTATAGCCCATATGATGTAACGTATTCAGGGGGTACTATTAAGATGACTAAAACATCCCCCCCTAAAGACCTCCATTATCTTGTTACAAGGATTATTAATCCATACCTAAATACCATAATCGCCCTCCTCCGCAAAGCCGATACATCTGTGGTATATTACAGGGATGGTACTCTTGACGTCAGGGGATTCTCCCTTCCGAGTGTTATGGCTGGGGAGTTAGAGGATTGGAGAGACAACCTCTGGTACAATTATCATGATGAAGACGTAAACAGAAATCCGGACGAAATTTTGATTGATTATCTCTCTATTGCTAGGTATGTGTATAGTAGACTGTATAGAACCAAAAATTGGAAAGGCTTGGCAGAAAACATAAAATATGATCTGATTTTCATTGGACAAGAGATGGAAAAATACCTAAAAGGAAATGTTGAGATTTTTAATGATTCCAGTTTTAAGCTTAATGAAAGTCTAAAAACTAATAAAAAACCTGTTTTGAAAGATATTGCAAAAAACAAAGGATTCAAGAGAATAACAGAAAAAAGCAATATCTCGAAGGAAAATATGGAACAAGAGAAAAAGAGCTCAGAGAGATTTGGAATATGTCCGAGATGTTCCAGTTATGAGGGAGATAAAAGCGAGAAAAAGCTTTATCAGTGCCCTTACTGTGGAGAATGGTTTTGTGAGAAGCATGTCACTCCCACGTTAGTCTTAACTTTTGCCAAATATAAGGAATTGTGGCTCAAGCACGTAGAGTTGAGGGAGTTCTTAGAAAAAGAGTGGCACAGGAAAGATGGCCATCCATGTTATTCGTACACAAGAAAGTTCTGGGATGAATACAGCAATAAATCTTCAGATGTGGGGAAAATAATCTCGCGTGGTATTAAAGAAGAGGCGCATACAAGTCAAAAAATACCAAAATCGCTTACAAATCAAGTTCTCTCTGTCGAGCGTTATCATCCAAGAGAATTTTCGATTTCCCCCTCCACAGGAACGTGGTCACCTAAGGAGTATACTCAATATGACAATGTCATAATAAACGTGAAAAAACGACTCAAAGAGAAGGGAAGCGTTTATGTGACTCCACAAGAGATTTATGTGGAAACCTCACGCATAAAACGAGTCTTTCCTCGTTTGTCATCAATTGAATTTGTTGTTAAAGACGGAAAACGTTGGCTCATTATTCCTGAGGAAGTATACGTACGTTCAAAAGTTTTTACATCATTGCCGGAAAATCCAAAGACCAAATACAAGCACATTATCGTTATACTGGCGACTGTGGTGCTTTTGATTTTTGCGCTTTTCATCTTAGAGACAGGCTTATAGTGGGGAGATTAAGAATTTTATGAAATTGTCAATATTCCACCAGAGATCAATTCTTCTTCCATTCCTCAGATAGGACCTCAATCCACTCTCTAACCCTCTCCCTATCGGCCCTATCCACGACCAGAAAAACCTCCTGGACCGAACCGTCGCTCTTCGCTATGAGCTTTAATCCCGTCTTCGTCTCGCGTGAAACCTTTATCTCGAAGCCCCTTGAATCGCTCGCGTATATCCTGCCGGGGATTACCTTCTTAACCCCCTGAATCTGGGCTATCTCCTCGAGCGGCTTTTCAAGGCCCCTGAGAAAGTGGTGCTCCCGCTTGACGCCTTTTCGGAAGTGCTTCGGCATGGTGGAAAAATGGGAGGGAGGTTTTTAGGCGTTACGCTCTCTTCCTCACCTTGACGGCAACACCTTTCTTGGCGTTAACCATCTCCTCACCGCTCAGAACGGCCTTCCCAACGCCGACGACCCTTTCATCGCGGACTATGCCGACGATATCGTCAGGCCTTATCCTCTCGTCCGCCTCATCAACGCCGACTGCAAAGACGTCTCCCCTAAGCTCGAAGTCAACCTTGACCCAGTATGACTTGAGGGAGTCGTATATCCTCTGCATGCCGAAGGGCGTGACACTTACCACGCCGTCCTTGAAGGTCCCGGTCTGCTGATCTTCGACGAAGAGGCGGAGCATCTTTGAGCCTTTGACCATCCCGTTCTCCGGGAGGACGGCCTCTCCAGCTCCTGCTCCGAAGTAGAAGTCGAAGACCTTTCTTATGCCATTGAAGTAGCGGTACGTCCTGTCCTCCTTTGTTCCCTCGAGCTGGAACTCCCTGAGAGTTTCAGTTAGCGATTCGAGGCTCTCCCTGCTCGTCGTGCCGTTCTTTATCTCGGTGAAGATTATCTCCCTCCTACTCATCTCAGAGGCGAGCTTCGCTATCTCAACGTAGGC
>JALTCK010000085.1 GCA_027074805.1 Thermococcus sp.
GCCCTCGACGCGCCTCGGGTTTGGAACTACGACGTACTCTATTCCCCAGCGCTCGAGTTCGGCGGTTATCTCCTCCGGGAAGGCCCCAACAACGGCGACCTTCCTTCCCGGCGCGACGCCCCAGACGTTGATGACCTCGAGCGCGTCGCCCCTCCTGAAGACGCCGGGGTAATCGTTGTTCTCGAAGAGCATTATTGAATCGACGGCACCGGTGGCAAGGACAACGCGCTTAGCCATGAACTCTATGAGCTGGTCGTTCCTCACCGCTGGAACGAGAAAGTACTCTCCCTTGTCGAACACACCGAGGGCGATCGTCCTGAGGAAAACCCTAACGTTCTCAGGGAAGTTCGTGAGCTTCTCTATCGCCTCCCTCGGGTTTCCAAAGCCCTCCTGGTCAACGCCCTTGAGCCACATGTCGCCGCCGAGCCAGCCCCTCTCCTCGATGAGTGCAACGGTGAGCTCCCCTCCAATCTCCTCGACGGCGCCGAGGCCGGCCGGACCTGCCCCTATGACGGCGACATCAACGACATAGCGGAGAACGGGCTTGCCCTCGTCTATCTTCACCTGCTCCTGGAACTCGTCGTAGCGCTGCCTCTCAATCTTCATGCCCTCTTTGACCTTGAGCTTCCTGCCGTTGACGTTCCTGACACCGTTAACCGTGACAGGAACCGGGCCGAACGTGAACGCCCCCCTGTGCCTCCCCTCCGTGCTCGTGGTGAGCCAGTAGACGCCGTTGGCGAGCATCGCAACGGAGAACTTCTCGCCCTCGTAGGCCTCGTAGGGCTTACCCTCAAAATGAATCGTGATTTTCTTAGAAGGATCTTTCTCGGTCAGGTCAAGCTGACGCATGATACCACCCCAAAAATTTTCCAATACGCGATCTTCAATATACACCAATGCTTATAAATATTAGGTTGCCCAAAAATGGTTGAAAACCAAAGGTTGATCCCAGATGAAGTTTTGAACAGAATGTAAAAGAGAAAGAGAGATCAGGCCAACCCCATTGTAAGTACGAAGTCAGCAACGTTCTCAACCTGGCTCTTAGTTCTCGTTTCAGCCAGTGTCTTGCCTCTAGTGCTTTCAATGGAAACCTTCTTGAATATCTCCCCATGGAGCTTGACGATATCCTCAGGCGGCTTTGTGAAGAGGCTGACGATTATAATGACAAAGAGGGTCACAAAGAAGTTTATGAAGAACACTGGTATACCATTGAACCATCCACCAATCGTTCCAAAGAAGCCTGGAGCATTTGGGTTGAAGGCCCATCCGTAGACTTTGGCTTCGAGGAGTACTTCACTGATGAGACCATAAGCCATGCCGACTATCGCCCCCTCCTTGGTTGCTCTCTTCCACCAAAGACTTAGTACGAGTATTGGCCCAAAGCCGACTGCAAGACCGCCCCAAGCAGTTGCAACCATCTGGTAAACAACTTTGTTACCGGTTACTGCAAACCAGAGACCCACAAGAGCTACACCAGCAACGACAATTCTCGAGATGTTAACCATCTGTTTCTTACCCAACTCCTTACCGAGGACCTTGTGGTAGAAGTCCCTGGCTATGGCGGAGGAAGCGACGAGGAGCTGTGAGTCGGCGGTGCTCATGACAGCAGAGATAATTCCGGCGATTACGAATCCGGCAAGCCAGCCCGGCATTAGTTCGACAGCCATCGCTGGAATAACCTTTTCAGGATCACTAACCTGAAGCATTCCTGCCTTGTACATCGCGAAACCGAGGAAACCTGCGAAGAATGCTCCCCAAAGGACAAGTATTGTCCATGTGCCACTGATGAATATACCGGGCCTTCTAAGCTTTCTGGGATCCTCAACACTCATGTAACGAGTGACGATGTGAGGCTGACCGAGGTATCCAACTATCCAGCTTGCATAACCTATTGCAAAGACCAGTGCTGCTAATCCAGTGGCTCCTCCAAAGGGATTAAGCTTGGTAGGATCTGCGCTTGCTATTATCCCCGTTGCCTTGTTAAAACCTCCAACTTCCACCAGAGCCAAAATTGGGACAATTATCAGAGTCATTAACATGAACATTGCTTGCACAACATCGGTCCAGACTACGGCAAAAAATCCGCCGGTGATAACGTATGCCGTCAGAATTATGACGGTTACCAGTATTCCCATGTTATCACTAATACCGAAGCCCTCTGCAAAGGTCTTTCCTCCCGCAGTAAACTGGGCCGCGACGTAGGCAGTCATGAATATCAGAATTATTAGGGCGCTGAGAACTCTTATTAGTTTAGTGTTGTCTTTTAAGCGCGCCTCAAGATAGTCCGGGACAGTTATTGCTCTGAATTTACCTGCATATATCCTGAGCCTCGGACCTATAAGGACGTAATCGGCAAGAGTACCAAATAGGCACCCTATCGCGGCCCAAAAAGCACCCAGTCCTGCCTTAAATGCACTTCCTGGATAACCCAACATTAACCATCCACTGAAGTCGCTCGCCTTGTCGGAGAGAGTAGCTGCTAAAACGTGGACTCTCCTACCACCAACGAAGTACTGATCCTCTGTTTTGGTGTACCTGTTGGCCCACCAACCAATGTACGCTAGAAGGGCAAGGTAGAACAGAAAACCTATAAGGATCTGCGAATTCATGCCTTACCCTCCTCCTTAAGCGTTTTCATAAGGTCTTCGTCGTAGGCCAAAATCTCGTCGTCCACATAGTACTCCTTTCCAGTTATTTTGTCCCAAAAACCGTATAGAAACATTGTTAAAATTCCCAAAAACGTTGGAACCAGCAGGGTTGCCCAGGCTCCACCACTCAACCCCATCTTGTCCCCCCCTGCATATAGTTGCTGACTAATAGCCAGCACTATACCTACTCACAAAAAGTTATAAAATTGTCGTCTGTAATGGGATAGAGAGAATACTCATCCCGGCATCCGACAATAGGTATAACATTCTGTGGTGGTGAAAGCCTTGACAACCGTAAAAGTCATGAGGCCAATATTCCAGCCCGACACATATGTTGCATACGTTCTATACCCGTACCAGATATTCCATCTCAGACTTTACTACAAACGCTTGAAGATGGGTGACAAGGTCTTCGACTACTTCGCCTACGTTGACCTGTACAGACTGGGTGCCGAGAGGGGGAATAGACTGATGGAGCTCCTCGAGTGGGACGTCGATGAAAAGAGCATCATGAAACCCCTCGTGGACTACGAGGAAGCCAAGAAGAAGGCCTTTGAGAGCGCAATAACCTGGGGGAACTCGCGGGTGGTGTCATGGTGGCTGCCCAGAATAGAGATCGTGGAAGAGCACTTCGCCCACAAGGTCTTCTGGATATACGAGAAGGACGGGGAGAAGCTGATAATGGACAGCCTTGACGGGAAGGAGTACTCCCTCGATACCATGGTCGGAAAGGGCGGGAGGATGTGTAAGGGGCCGTTCTGCAGGTAGACGAAAACGTTATCAAATTCGCTGATAACTCCATTTAGGTGGGTAGAAATGGATGTAACCCTCAGGGTGAAGGTTCCGGAGGGGGTCGACGAGGGATTGGTCGGTGAGCTGGCCGAGATATTCGCACGGGCCCAGGCCTTGAAACTGCTCGCGCTGAAAAAGCAGGAACCAAAAAGGGAGAGGGCTTCGTGGAGGGAGCTCTATGAGTACCTACAGGAGTACCGGGACTTTTCTGGACAGTAACGTCATCCTCAACCTGCTGTTTGAGACCGAATTAACCGATGAGGCTGAGAAGGCGTTTTCACTGGCCAAGAACCCCGTGGTTTCTGAGACGGTGGTAGACGAGTGCGTTTACGTTACCCTCCGGAGGAAGGCAGCCTCCAGGGGAATCAAAAGCCCGCATGAACTTAAGCGTTTCCTGAAAGGGGATGAAGGAAAGGCCCTTCTCAGGGAAGCCTCAGAACTCGTGCTCTCATTCATCGGAACTTACGGAATAGAAATAATCGAAGACCCCGACATATTCCTCACCCTCAGCATTGCCGAGAAATATGGCCTGCTCATCCACGACGCCAGGATACTGGGGGCGATGGTCTCCGCGGGGATAAGGAGAATCGCAACGCTGGACAAAGACTTCGAGGGGATTCCAATAATAGAGGTAATCATGCCGGAACCGGCACCAAAGGAAGACTAATCATCTGGCGTGAATCTCCACTATGTCACCATCCTCAAGCACGTGGTCCGCCCCAACCCTCTGCCCCGGGAACTTGACGCTCTTACCCCAGACTCGCGCGTAGCGGAAGTTCTTGGCAAAGTCCTTGTGGATCTTCTCGGCCAAGTCCATGACGGTTGAGCCCTTCTTGAGCGGTACCGGTGGATATGCAGGCTCCTCGCCCGGGCTCTTCGTGAAAACTCTTATTATTCCAGCCAACTCATAGAGTTCATCCTTCAACTTGTCGAGCTGGATCTTTCTCTTTGCAGAGACAGGGACTATCTTGAAGCGGTCGCCGTATGCTTCAACCAACTTCCCGTAATTCTCCTTGCTTCCAGGAGCGTCCCCCTTGTTGGCTACGATTATAGCCCTCCTCCAGACGAGGCTCTCGTCAAGGGCATCGGCTATCTCCTCAAGCGTTACCGGCTCCTTAACAGTTAACTCAGCGGAGTGAATTCTCTCATCGCGGAGTATCTTCATGACCTCACTTACATCACCCTTTATGTTCTCGACTCCATTGATGACGATTCCTCCCATGGCGGTTCTCTTGATTTCAACCCTTGGTCTTCTCTTGTTGACCTTTATTCCAGCCCTCTCAAATTCCCGCAGAAGGATTTCCATCTGCTTTACCGGATCCTGGGAGAGGTCCACTACGATCGCTATCGCGTCTGCGTTTCTCACGACACTCAACAGCTGGGGTCCCATGCCCTTTCCAAGGGCTGCCCCTTCAACGAGACCCGGCACCTCAACCAGCTGAATTTGAACGTCCTTGTGATACATCATGCCAGGAATGGGCTGAACAGTTGTGAAAGCATAGTCGGCCACGTCGATATCGAGGTTAGTTAGGGCCTTGAGGAGTGAGCTCTTACCGACGTTGGGCAAACCAGCGAGGACTATCTGAGCAGCCCCCTCCTTTCTGACCGCAATGGATGGTCCGCCGCCGCCTTTCTTCATCTGACGCTGTTTTTCAAGTTCCTTTCTAAGCTCGGCCAGCTTCCTCTTTATCTGGAGCCTGAGTTTCTCCGTCCCCTTGTGTTTGGGCACCGTTGCATACATCTTCTCGAGGGCACGTATCTTCTCGGGGATGGTCTTGGCATTCCTGTACTCCTCCTCTGCCGCTAGATACTCCGCTGTTACGTTCGTTGGCATCGCTGACCCTCCGAGAAACTCTGATTTAAGAACCTCCAGCAGTTTTATAAAAGTATGCTTCCCATCCAATCGGCAGGTTTATATATTCTGCCGAAAATTTTTTACAGGTGATGATGTTCATGCGAGGAACACTGGACGATATCGACAAGAGGATTCTCGCCATCCTTCAGAAGAACAGCAGAACTCCCCTTAGGGAAATTTCCAAAGAGGTTGGACTCGCCGAATCGACAGTTTACGAGAGAATAAAAAGATTGAAGGAAAAAGGAGTCATTAAGAAGTTCACGGTCATACTCGAGCCGACTGCTCTGGGCTTCAACATCCTCGCCATGATACTTCTCAAATGCAAGGCCGGAATGTACTCCTCCGTAGCGGAGGAACTTAGTAAGTATCCAAAGATCGTGGAGATCTACGAGACGACTGGAAACTACGACATGCTTGTCAAAATCAGAACCGCCAGCAGCGAGGAACTCAACGATTTCCTTGACAAGATAGGGTCAATACCTGGGGTCGAAGCCACCCACACAATGGTCGTTCTGAAGACCCACAAGGAAACCAACGAACTGCCTCTCTAACCACCTCTGTCCAGAAAAGGTTATAAGCGCTCCATTTTATCTATTTCTGATTAAAGGAGGTGTCTCCATGAAGATTCTGTTTCTAAGTGCCGACGAGTTCGAAGATTTGGAGCTAATTTACCCGCTTCACAGGCTCAAGGAGGAAGGCCACGAAGTTTACGTTGCAAGTTTCAAGCGCGGGAAGATAACTGGCAAGCACGGCTATTCAGTGGAAGTACAGCTCACCTTCGAAGAAGTTGACCCCGATGAATTCGATGCCCTCGTTCTACCAGGTGGTAAGGCTCCTGAAAGGGTCAGGTTGAACGACGATGCCGTGAAGATAACCAGGAAGATATTCAAGGACGGCAAGCCTGTCGCAAGCATCTGCCATGGGCCCCAAGTACTCATCTCAGCTGGGGTTCTCAAGGGCAGGAAGGGCACCAGTGTGGTGACGATCAAAGACGACGTTGTGAACGCTGGAGCGGAGTGGACAGACAGGGAAGTCGTAGTCGATGGCAACTGGGTGAGCTCAAGACACCCAGGAGACCTGCATGCCTGGATGAAGGAGTTCGTCAAGCTCCTCCGTTGAGTATAACTTTCCCTCGTAACTCTTTTCTGCATAAACTTTATATGAAAATATGAGGATATTATCATGGGTGGAAGGATGAAAAGGAAGGGCGGATTTCTCGGAGTCGTTTTGGGTGTGGCTCTGGTACTCCTGCTGATCATAGGCACCGTGACTCTCTTGGCGGTTAGCGGGAAGATAACGGTGAACGAAATAACCCCCAAGAAAACCGCGGGCAAGCTTATCGAGATCGGAAGGTTCAGCATATCAAGTCTGGAAGTGAAAAACGTCGTAGGTAACGTCTCCGTGGTTAGAGCTGATAGAAAGGAAGTTACCATTAAAAGCAACCTTCCAGTGAAAGCCCAGATCCAAAACAACACTCTGGTTGTATACTGCCCCAAAAAAAGAGGCATTTTGAGGAGAAGAAACGTCTGCAACGATTATAGAAACGGCACCGTTATTATAGAGATCCCAGAAGGATTCAACAGCCTCAACATCCATAACG
>JALTCK010000086.1 GCA_027074805.1 Thermococcus sp.
GTGTCTGGCAGAGACAGGGACAAGGCGCGCGGCTTAGCTCACGCCTACGTCTTCGAGATAGAGAAGTGGCGGGCCAAGATAGACTTCATAATCAACTCCGTGCTGAAAGGCTCGACGGTTGAAGACCTAGACCCCTACCTCGCTAACCTCCTCCGCATCGGGACGTTTGAGATGCACTTCCGGAAGGTTCCGCCCGCTGTGGTGACCGACTCAATAATCCGCGTCGTCAAGGAGAAGTTCGACTTCTCTCGCGCCAAATTTGTAAACGCTCTGATGCACTCGATAGAGAAGTTCGACGTCGAGAAAGCCTTAAGGAAGTTGAAGGAGAGGGACAGAATCGAGTGGTTGAGCGTTCGCTTCTCCCACCCCCGCTGGTACGTGGAGTACGCGATAGATTTGCTAGGATACGACGAGGCTGTCCGGTTGCTCCTCAGCAACAACAGGCCGCAGCGCTACTACGTCAGGGCAAACACACTGAAGACGGACGTTGATTCCCTCCGCGACTACCTTGGGGAGAAGGGCGTGAGAACCGCCCTGACTCCCGTCCCGGACGTTCTGAAGGTCCTCGAATACAAGACGCCGGTCACGAGGCTCGACTGGTACAGACAGTGGAAGTTCGTGATTCAGGACCTGGCGAGTGCCTACGTCGCCCACGTCTTAAATCCGGAACCGGGTGAGAGGGTTCTCGATCTGGCAGCGGCTCCCGGCTCAAAGACCTTCCACGCGGCGGCGCTGATGGAGAATATGGGCGAAATAGTTGCGGTTGACTACTCCTACGACCGCCTGATGAGGATGAAGGAGAAGATGAAGCTCCTGGGAATTAAAAACGTAAAACTGGTCCATGCCGACGGCCAGAGCTTCAAAGATAAAGCTAAATTTGACAGAATAATCCTCGACGCGCCGTGCTCAAGCTCCGGAACCTACCGTCAGTTCCCCGAGGTGAAGTGGAGGTTTGATGAGGAGAAGATCAAGCGCATAATCAGCGTGCAGAGGAACATGCTCAGGAACGCCTACGGAAACCTCCGCGACGGCGGCGAGATGATCTACTCAACCTGCTCGGTCAGAATCGATGAGGACGAGGAGAACGTGCTCTTCGCGGTGAACCGAGTTGGACTGGAGCTTCTCCAATACGATTTCAGCTGGGGGGATAGGGGCTTCCTCGAGGTTGGAGATAAGGTGTTCCGCGCGTGGACGCACAGGCACGACTGCAACGGGTTTTTCATTGCAAAATTAAAGAAAAGTTAGGAGTCGTTCACGTTGAGGACTCGACGTCCCTTATTGCCATCTCCAAGGTGTGTATGGCTTCCATCTCCATCCTGTACGCCTTTATTACCAGGCCTACCTTCGGCATGAACATCGTGCTCCACATCAACCGCCTTATGGTGCTGAGGTTGTAGTTGCCCCAAGCGGTCTGCAGTGTGGACATGGCCTCTTTATGAAGCGAAAGTGCCGAGGCCAACGTCTCGTTATCCACCCCCAGGGAGGTAGCGTTGCTGTAGAGCTCATCGAAGCGGTCGTGGAAGGTAAAGAAGCGGAGCGTCCATATTCTGGCCAAGGTGAGCATTTCCAGATAGGCGTTCTTACGTGGAGCCTCTTTCTGAATAGTGAACCCCAAGTCGTCGAGGAAGACCGCAGTATCCACTATGTCATCACCGACGTCTCCCACCTGGAGCGTGAGGGTTATGACCTTCCCAGCATACCCCGAAACATTAACACTGGCTGTGTAAACGCCTGAAGAGACGTAGGCACCATCCGCAATACCGTCCCCAGAAGTGGCCGGCCTCATGTACTCCGAAATAACGCCAACATAGGGCTTTGTCCCACCCGGGAACGTCGCCGCCAGCACATCTTTTCCATCGGGGAATGTCACGTGGGCATAGAAGAAGTCTTGGAAGTAATCATCATCGGGCTCCTCAAAAGTTACCAGCCTCCACTTGAAATGGAGTTCCCTGGCACCTTCCGGGACCTTCAGCCGTATCGTCAGGGTCGCCACATCGTAGGCATCCTCCCCCGTGAAGGGTGATGTTCCACCTATTCCTCCCACACTCCCAACATCGTAGATTTCATTCCCAGTCGTTGGGAACCTGGCATCTCCAGTGCTCATTATAACGTAGGAGGGTCCATCGATTGGGAACCCTATCGCAGGATCCCCCGTAATCCATATCTGCTCATTGACACCCGTGAACGTCGCAGACACTATTGTTCCAACGTATTCAGAGCGGGTCATGGCTCGGGCTTCGTCCATCGCACTTCTTGTGTTTCCGCCAACAACCGCAAAGGCCGAAGAAAATCCGGCCGAAATAAGGCTTAAGGTCACTAACAGCACAACCACAACAGAGAAAATCCGTTTAGCACCCATTTCAAGACCACCGCCTTTTATTCTCCTTAATCTATTTAACCTTTACCTAAAACAAAGACTGAGCCACAAAAATAGAAAGAGCGTTCTTACAATTAAAGAAAGCTAGTATTTGACAAAACATCAATCACATCACCCAAAAGACTACACCAGAGGCTTCCTCCTCACCGGGCCCCATGGCTTTTCTTCCTCGAATATCTCAGCCGTAAAGCGGTAGACTTTCGTGTCCGGATCGAGCCAGCAGTCGGGTGGTAAGCCTGCCTTCCAGCAGGTTTGCGCTAAAAAGTCCTCCTCGTCCCAGCCCCACTCGATTGGCACCTGAGGGAGCAGTAAACCGGAGTAAATGCCCTTCTCGATGAGCAGGCCGTCGCGACCGACCTTTATCCTCTCCGGCCTTTGCTCCGGCGCACCTTCAATCGGCTCGGGAGGGGTTAGAACGCTGACCTCAACGACCAGGCCGTCCAGCTCGCTCTCCCTCACCGGCGGAAAGCGCGGATCATCAACGGCAGCGTATATCGCCGCCTTAATAGTGGCCTCAACGAGCGGATAGATCGGCAACGGGAAGCCTATGCAGCCACGCAGGGCCATCTGAGGCGGCGCGTGGCGGTTGTTGAGGGTTACAAAGACCCCCATGTTCTCCCACAGCTCCGGTGGGGTGTCTTCAGGAGGCTTTATAGTTCTGCCGTGCCTCACGTACTCCTCAACGGCCTTCCTCGCGAGTCTCACCAGGAACTCGCCCCACTCGTCCTTTATCAGATACATTCCTACCACCATGAAAGGATAAGATTTAGAAAGTTATTTACCTTTCCCGCAAGACTTAAAAGATTGCCGAGCAAGGTTAAGACGGGTGTCGAAGGTGGTCATCGTTGAGTTCGTTATAGTTCCCCTTGGTGATATGAGTCTCAGCAGATACGTCGCCGAGATAGTAAAGCTTTTAGAGAGGAAAGGTGTTAAATACCAGCTGACACCGATGGCGACTATAATCGAAGTTCCGACTGTGAAGAAAGCGTTCGATATAATCGAAGAGGCCCATGAGCTCATGTTTAAGCTCGGCGCCCAGAGAGTCTCAACGACTGTTAGAATCGATGATAGACGAGATAAGAAAAGGCACATGGAAGATAAGGTTAAATCGGTGATGGAAAAGGTGAGGGGTGGTTGAGATTAAAGCCCTCATACTGGCCATAGATCGAGACGACGATTTCGGGAAGAAGGCCAATGTTCCCGGCCCAGTGATAGGGCGGGAGGCCTGTATAGACGCTGCCCTCAAGCTGAGCCTTGCTGATCCAGAGGACAGCGATGCTAACGTGGTTTATGCCGCAGTTAAGCTTCACGACGAGCTGAAGGAGAGCGGTGAGTTTGAGAGTGTTGAGGTGGCACTGATAACAGGGCATCCGAAGGTTGGGGTTAAAAGCGATATGGAACTTGCATCCCAGCTTGATAAGGTTTTAGAGGAGTTTCCAGCCGATGGTGTTATAACAGTAACGGATGGAGCCGAGGACGAGCAGATATTCCCGATCATAACCTCAAGACTTCAGATAATAAGCTCCCATCGTGTCGTGGTCAAGCAGAGCGAGGGTATAGAAACCACGTACTACGTCATATATCGCTACCTGAAGGAGATAATGAGTGATCCTGGTGTTGCAAAGATAGTCCTTGGAATACCAGGAATGATAATCCTGTTCTACGGACTAGCAAGGCTACTCTCAGTAGTCTACCCAGACAAAGCTAAGATAGTATCTGCAGTTGTGACTGGAACCATGCTCCTCCTTATAGGAGTTTACTTCTTTACCAAGGGGTTCCACATAAACATCAGAAAGAGCCTCTCGAGCGTAAGACAGTCTCTGGCACAGCAGGCGATAGTGGTCATCTCCTTCATCGCAGGGCTCTCAATTATAGCTGGCGGAGCCATAAACGCGTACTTCAGGCTTGAACAGTATGCCCTTGATCTGATAGGAAGTTATCCCGGAACCCCACTCCTTCAGGGCCTCATATATGTGAATGCTCTCGCAGCACCCCTGGTCCTTGGAATCGCTGTCATGATTGGGGGCAAGATAATCCAGTCCTACCTGAAGAGAGATTACCACATCTGGTATTACACCTCGGCCCTGATCCTGATGCCTGCCCTGTGGGTCACCCTCGATCTTACGACGAGGTACGCGATGGCCATACTAACAATCTCAAACATAGATATCTTCGCCAAGCTCGTTCTGGCCATACTAGATGTCGCCCTGGCAGTCATAGTTGGTGCATATCTGAGAGGAAAAGTAAGGGGATGGGAAAGAGTTGAAGCTGGAACAGGCGCTTGAGAGGTATGAAGCCCTCAGGAAAAAGAGGGAGAAGGAGCTTGAAAAGCTGAAAAAAAGGTACAACTCAGTCCTGAAAAAATCCCTAGGTGAGTTGCTCAAAAGGCTTGACGAGCTGGAGAGAAAAGAGCTTCCAAAGAAGATGGACGAGAGGATGAAGAAAGTCGTCGAAGGCGAAAGAAGAAGCTACGTTCTCAGCCTTAGAACAGTTCTGAGTGGGATAGAGACCATGGAAGACCTCGGAAAGCGCTTGCCTGATGTATCCAAGTTCCATGTGAGCCACGGGAAATATCTTGTGGAGATTTTTGACAAAGATGTCTACCGGATAAACAAACTCCTGAAGGAACTGAGCGAGGAATACGGGAGATACTACCAGGAACTCAGCAAAAAGAAACTTGAGGAAATAAATCCAAAGGGATTAATAGCAGAGATTGAAGAAACTCAGGAGAAGATAAAAGAGCTAGAAAGTGAAAAAGATGATATTTCAAGGAAAATCAACGAAAAGAAAAAGGAACTAGAGAGTTTCAGAGAGAGCTCCGGGCTCGGGGAGATAGAGAGAGAGCAAAAAGAAATCACAAAAGAACTCAAGGCCCTGGAGATTGATGTGCGCTCAAAAGCCTCAAAACTCCAGAAGCCTGTGAAGAGGATGAGACTAGGTGGTTTTGCCGACGATTTTGTGAGAGACAGTTCAATTGTCATTGAGAGAGAAAAGGAATTCTTCGAACTCCTTGACATGACCGAGAGCAAGCTGGACAAGAAACAAGAAAAGGTCGTAAAGTGGTTGAGGAAGAACCTCCCAGAGAAGGCAAAGAAAATAAGGGAACTCAGGAAAAGGTTAAGGGATTTGGAAAAGAAAAAGGAAGAGGTCTCTTCAAAGACCTCCGTGCTGAGGAAAGAAATATGGGAGCTAGAGAGGGAGATTGAAAAGAGAGAAGCGGAAATTAAACGTTTGAGGCGCAAGCTGGAGCACCTTGAGAAGGAACTGGACGATGAGATTTCAAAACTCAATGAAATTCTCGGAGAACGGGTTGAACGGTAGGCTTATAAGTTAGGCTACCCTAATTATCTTGGGTGATGAAGATGTTTAAAGTGGACAGACTCCGGTTTGGAACTGCGGGAATACCAATCTCAACGCCAAAGCGCTCAACCATAGACGGCATAGAGCACGTTAGAAACCTAGGTTTGGATGCAATGGAACTTGAGTTCGTCAGGGGCGTTAATCTCAAGCCTGAACTCGCAAAGAAAGTAAAGTACACCGCCAAGAAGCACGACGTCCTCCTAACCGCTCACGCTCCATACTACATCAACCTCAACGCGAAGGAAAAGGAGAAGGTGGAGGCCAGCAAGAGGCGGATAATTCAGAGCGCCGAGAGGCTGTACGAGGCCGGTGGTTGGAGTGTGGTGTTTCATGCGGGCTATTACCTGAAGCAACCCCCAGAGAGTGTCTACCAGAAGATTCTCAACGAACTGAAAGACATTGAGAAGACCCTCATGGACAAGGGGGTTAAGGTTTGGATACGGCCAGAACTCACGGGAAAACCAACCCAGTTCGGCAACCTGAAGGAGATAGTAAAGCTCAGCGAGGAGCTTGAGATGATTCTCCCGACGATAGACTTTGCTCACGCCCACGCAAGGAACAGGGGGCAGTGCAACACAGTTGAAGAGTGGCGCGCGATGCTATCGTTTATGGAGGACAGGCTCGGAAGGGAAGTCCTCAACAACATGCATATTCACATCTCAGGGATTGAATACGGCGAAAAGGGAGAGAGAAACCACCTAAACCTCCGAGAGAGCGACATGAAGTGGGAAGACCTGCTGAGGGTTCTAAAGGAGTTCAAAGTCAAGGGGGTAGTGATAAGCGAAAGTCCAAACATAGAAGGGGATGCGATTCTAATGAAAAAGAAGTACGAGGAGATAAAGGTTTAATCCTCCTCCAACCTTCCGTATTTTTTGAGGATCCCCACCACCCTCTCAATGGGGAGGGCATATCGTATTCTTCCATTTCTACCCTCCATCGTCTTCGCCTGTAAAAGTGAGTTTATTATGGCCTCCTCCGTGGAGTCCGCTGCCGCTATGAAGAGCCTGTTCAAGGCATCATCAGGCAAGAAACCCATGGACTGGACCTCTTTGCCAGCGGGGACGGCTTGAGCCGTTGAGAACGCTAGTACTATGTCTCCACTCCCGTGGTGGCTGTAGGAACCGGTTCTTGCCAAGCCGAGTACAGCCCTTCTCGCAACCCTCGTCAGCTGGCGGGAATTCAGGGGCGCGTTCGTGGCCAACACTATCGATATGCTACCTCCCATCGAGAGACCTCTGCCAGGATAATCCCTCAGCTCCCATCCAACGGGAACGCCCGCTATCGTCAAATCCTCCCTCTTGCCGAAGTTGCTGAGTACTAGGGAGGCAACCGTATACTCCTCGCCTCCGATCTCCACGACCCTTGACGATGAACCAATTCCCCCCTTAAACTCAAAGGCGCTCATCCCAGTTCCAGCTCCAACGGAACCCTCCTCAAAGTCAAGGGTAGCATTCTTCACCGCTTCAAAGACATGCTCCTCTCCAACAGCCCGTCTCTTGTTGTCGTTTAGATAGCCGTCGTTACACTCCATCACCACGGGGTTAACTGATATCGCCTCCTGATTCTCCTCCGCCCAGAGAGTTACGAGGGCATCTGCCACTCTATAGCCGTTAAGGGTGCCCGTCAGAGCCACTGGAGTCTCTATATAACCCAGCTCCTCTATCTGCACGAATCCAATGGGCTTTGAAAAGCCATTGAAGGTGTAAACCCCGGCGAAGAGCCTTTCAGTGTAGGGATTCCGCACCGGCGGAAGAAGCACTGTAACGCCCGTCCTAACATCATTACCCTCGATTACCGTGGAATGACCTACTCTAATGCCAAGATCCGCCATGGAGTTCCTCTTTCCATGCTCATAGCGACCAACCTTTATCCCGAGCTCAGGAACCTTCATGATACCACCAACCCTTAACTCGCGGTTCTGGATTTAACACCTTTTCCCAATCAACGCTTATAAATAGACAAAACCGAGTTTTAACCATGAGAATGAGACCCACAAAACTCATCCTTATAATCCCAGTGGCACTCCTCGTAGTCTTCTTCTACGTCCCATTAATCAGCATACTTCAGACCGGACTTTGGGATAACGGACCGACCTTGAAGTTCATTTCATCGGTTTTAGTCAACTCCTATCACAGAAGGGTCATAGAGTTCACAGTAGCCCAGGCTCTAGCCTCAACGGTACTCACCCTCGCGATTGGCCTCCCGGGGGCATACATCTTCGCTAAGTATGATTTCCCCGGAAAGAGGACAATCAGGGCAGTTCTGACGGTTCCCTTTGTTATGCCAAGCGTTATGGTGGCCCTCGGCTTCATTCTCCTCTTCGGGAGGGGAGGTATTATCACAGATCTCATCGGTCATGACCTCGGAATACTCTACTCCTGGAAGGGCATCCTTCTAGCCCATGCCTTTTACAATTTTCCAATCGTTGTTAGGATGGTCTCCGCCCTCTGGCAACGGATAAATCCCCACTATGAAGAGGCTGCTATGACCCTTGGTGCAAGAGGATGGAGGCTCTTCTGGCGTGTAACGCTCCCGATGCTTTCCCCGGCAATATTTGCCTCTGCAATGCTCACCTTCGTCTTCTGCTTCCTCAGCTTCTCAATACCCCTCATAATCGGCGGCTACCGCTACGCCACCATTGAGGTGGACATCTTCACATCCATAATGACCCTCCTCGATTTCAGGACGGGGGCTGCCCTTGCCGTCATCCAAATAGTCCTAAGCATGGTCTTCATGTACCTCTACCTGAAGTCCCTCGATGCATACGCAAAGAGAGAAGAACAGAGAGTCATGCAGAGGCCCAGAAGAATGACCCTCTCAGAGCTGGCGAGCCTCAAAGGCTCCCTCATAATAACCTACGCTCTCTTCATCTTCATCTTTATTGTCTCCCCTCTCCTAGCCGTTCTCTATGACTCCCTTCACTTCAACGGTGTTTGGAGCCTCGAAAACTACCGCAGGATTTTTTCCGCGGAGTATGACCCCATGTTCGGGGCGAGCACCCTCGATGCCATCAGGAACTCCCTGACCTTCGGCTTTGCCACGGTCTTCCTTTCCCTCCTCACCGCCCTTCCAATAGCATACTCCATGCACAGGTGGAACTTCCGCGGAAAAAGGGTCTTCGACGTCTTAGCAACCCTTCCGCTCGCCAGTTCCGCGATAACCCTCGGCCTCGGCTACATAAGGGTTTTCAGTGGAACGGCACTTTACTACACTCCCTGGCTCCTGATAGCAGCTTATACCATAATCTCATATCCCTTCGTCCTCCGTACCGTCTCTGCTTCCCTCAAGAAGATAAGGCCGAACCTCTGGGAGGCAGCGCTCAGCTTGGGAGCAAAGGAATGGAAGGCATTTCTGAGGGTAGAACTACCCCTCGCCCTGGGGGGCCTTATAGTCGGCTCAATATTCGCCTTTGCAATGAGCATTGCCGAACTCGGAGCAACGTATATGCTGGCTAAACCTGAGTACACAACGATGACACTCGCGGTTTACAAGTTCCTTGGTGCTCGGCAGTTCGGGAGTGCCTCTGCTCTCGCCGTTCTTCTCATGCTCATTTCAACCGCAGGGTTCCTGCTGATAGAGAGAACAGGTGAGGAGGTATGGTAAGTGTTGAATTGAGAGGAATCCAGAAAAGGTGGGAGGACTTTGCTCTCACCATTGAAAGGCTAAGGGCGAGAGACGGGGAGCTTCTGACGCTCCTCGGGCCTAGCGGATGCGGGAAGACCACAACCCTAAGGATAATAGCCGGCCTCGAGAAGCCCAATTCCGGTGAAGTTCTGTTCGATGGAACGCCCGTTAACGATCTACCCCCCTATGAGAGAAACATAGGGATAGTATTCCAGGATTACGCACTCTTTCCCCACATGACCGTCTTCAAAAACGTTGCCTTTGGCCTCGAGATGAGAAAGCTCCCGAGGATGGAGATTGAGAGAAGGGTGAAGAGGGCCCTTGAACTGGTCAACCTTGAAGGGCTTGAAAACCGCTATCCGGAGCAGCTGAGTGGCGGCCAGCAACAGAGAATTGCCCTGGCAAGGGCCCTGGTTGTTGAACCACAGGTTCTGCTCCTCGACGAGCCTCTTAGCAACCTCGACGCAAAAATAAGAGAGAGGCTGAGGAGCGAGATAAAGAGGATTCAGCGGGAGCTGAAAATAACGACAATATACGTCACCCACGACCAAGAAGAAGCTATGGCTCTCAGTGATAGAATAGCGGTGATGAACTTCGGTAGAATCGAACAGGTGGGAAAGCCCCTCGAGCTCTATCACCATCCAAAAACGGAATTTGTTGCACGCTTCCTTGGAAGTAGCAATATTCTAGAGCTCAAGGCAGAGAACGGGGTCGTGAGACTCGGAAGCCTGAGGTTTAACGTTGGCATCAGCGGAAGGGTAAAGATGTTCTTTAGACCGGAGAGCGTCAGGGTAAAGGAGGGTAACGATGCACATGTGGTTGATTATGAAATCCTTCCCGGAAGAGTCAGGTTCAAGTTAAAAATCGATGGGAAGGTTATAACTTCGGAGGGACTTCTCAGCGACATTCCCTTTGATATAGAGGAACCTCCCAAGAGGGTGGGCGTGGAGATATCAACCTTTGCAATCCTCTAATTTTTTGACATTTTTCTGTCAAAGAAATCCTTAAAAAAACCAAGTTATAAGCATGAATCAGTCAATAAAAGGAGGTGCCTCAATGGGCTGGTTCGAGAGATACTTTGAGTTTGAAAAGTACGGAACGACTTTGAGCACTGAAATGTTGGCTGGGCTCACAACATTCATGACGATGGCTTACATACTCTTTGTAAACCCTGCCATTCTAAGCGATGCCATGGGGAAAGAAGCCTTCAACTCCCTTGTGGCTGTCACTGCCCTGTCGGCTGGCCTCACAAGTATAATAATGGGTCTCTATGCAAAGAAGCCCTTCGCTCTGGCCCCTGGAATGGGGCTCAACGGTTACTTCACATACAGCGTCGTTCTCGGAATGGGTTATGACTGGCGTGTTGCCCTTGCTGCAGTTTTTGTAGAGGGCCTACTCTTCATAATCCTCAGCGTGACAAAGGTTAGGAGTGCCATAATTCATGCCATCCCGATAAGTCAGAAGTACGCGGTTGGGGCTGGAATCGGCCTCTTCCTAACCTTTATCGGACTCAACGATGTTGGCCTTATAACGGCAGCAACAAACAAGGGAGTTCTACTCTTTACTGGCCTTCACGCCTCCCTCCTTGTCAGCAAACCGGGTTTACTATTCCTCTTTGGCCTGTTCCTGACGGCAATCCTAATATCCCACCGAGTGAAGGGAGCACTCCTGATATCAATTCTCACAACTGCAGTCCTTGGATGGGTAAGTGGCGCCGCTCCATGGCCCGAGAAGTTATTCTCAACGCCCACAGTAAGTTACACCTTCCTCCAGCTTAACCTGAGAGGGCTTCTTAACGTCGGGGCACTTGGAGTTATCTTCGCCTTCTTCATGGTGGACTTCTTTGACACCCTCGGAACAGTTACTGGACTCAGTGCAAAGGCAGGCTATTTAACCGCGGACGGCAAGGTCCCCGATGCTGAGAAGGTCCTCCTTACAGATGCAATAGGAACTACACTTGGAGCCCTCCTAGGGACTTCAACCGTCACCACGTACATAGAGAGCGCCGCGGGAATAGAAGAAGGCGGAAGAACCGGGATGACGACCCTTGTTACAGGCCTACTCTTCCTAGGCATAGGCCTATTCATAGCACCACTCGCAGGAGCCATTCCATCCTTCGCCACAGCCCCAGCCTTGGTTATAGTCGGTTACTATATGCTGAGTACAATAAAGGAGGTAGACTTCAGTGACCCCACCGAGGCCATTCCAGCATTCCTCGTGGTGATGTCAATACCCTTCACATATTCAATCTCCGTAGGAATAGGTCTAGGGTTCATAAGCTACACTATAATAAAGGCTTTCAAAGGGGAATGGAGGGACCTTCACCCGCTGATGTGGGTGCTCGCGATTCTCTTCGTGACATACTTTGCTTACCTCGGCGGGGTCTTCTGATCCTCTTCCTCAAGTTTTTCCTTCAAAAACTGCTTGAGTACGTAGGAACAGTTCTCTTGGATGAAGCTCGCGAACTCCTTCATCCTTTGCACTGTTATCTCGTGAACATAGTGCTCGAACTGGCAGGCATCTTGTTCCGCTATATCTGGGGGAATACCCAGGATGTCAATGAAAAATTGTGTCAGAAGGACGTGCTTCGAATAAGTCCTTTCGGCTATCTCCATGCCCGATTCCGTGAGTAGAATCCTGTCATATTTCTCGTACTCAATGAGCCCCTTCTCCGCCAGTTTTTTTAGTGCATCTACAACGCTCGGAGGCTTGACGTTCATCATTCTTGCAATATCTTTTACCCTTATCACACCCTTGTTCTTGTGGAGGATGTACATGGCCTCGAGGTATTCTTCCTCCCTTTTACTGACGCTCAACTGTCTCACCGCATTAGGTTGACCAAAAATGTTTAAGTAGTTTTCGCAAAATTAGGAAGAATCACCGGAAGAGGGTTCGATATTGACGGAGCTAACCAGCTTACTGAAACTCCAGAGATACAGCTTGAGCCCTTCGGAAGTTCGGGAGAAATCTAATTGGTGCGATCTTCTCCTGCACTCCGGGATTATCAACATAGAACCAATTGTTCTCAGGAACAACGTCCCATCTATGAGGGCCTCATTATCGGAATGATTAGGTGCCCGGCTATCTCCAAGAACCCTTTGTGAGGTTCCATCTCATGACAGAAACTTCCAGAGACAAAGGTGCTTTCACGAAACCGACTTCCCAGATAATTTGACTCCCTTTTCTCAGCAATCTTTGCATTGCAAAGGCTGACCAAATAATCCTGACTTTGGAGAGTTGTCCTGAAAAGTTTGCACGTGCTTTGTGATGGAGGATTTTAAAGGATTATTTCTTGAGTTGCGTGGTCAGTGCATAGTGGGTTTATCTCCTTCGCGCCCGGAGGGCGCTAATTGAGGTAACCCCTTTTAAAAATTGGCTTTTTAAAGTGAAAACTCTTAGAAACACACCCACCAAAAGCACGTGCAATGCTTAAGAACACACCATGAGCAGTCCCTAACATTCCGCCAGCGCTCCTTGGGAAGCAAAGCTTCCCGAGGTGTTGAGACTGTGTCTCAACATTCGTCAGAAAGAGCTGGTGGCGGGCCGGGCGGGATTTGAACCCGCGACCTTCGGCTCCGGAGGCCGACGCCCTATCCCGACTAGGCCACCGGCCCACGCTCATAACTAATGCCGACTAGGATTTAAAAATCTAACCGGCGCACTCAAATGTTCACAAAACCTTTTTATCCTGCCGGAAAGAAGTGTATAGGGAGGGTGGTACTCATGGAACCTCACGAGTTCAAACTCACGGAGGAGGGCATAAGAGCTGTTCTCCCTCCGCTTGAGGCCGAAATCATGGAAGAAATGTGGAAGCTCAAAGTGGCCACCGCCGGCCAGCTCTATGAGATACTCAAGGAGAGGCATCCTGACATAAGGCGCTCAACAGTCAGCATATTGATGAACAGGCTCTGCGAGCGCGGCCTTCTCAAGAGGAACGTTGAAACCGGCAGGGGCGGAATGAGGTACGTCTACTCAATAACAACAACGCGGGAGGAGTTTGAGGAGAAAGTCGTCAAGAGCATCCTCGACGCCCTTATGAGTAACTTCAGGGAGGCAACCTACGCATACTTATCAAAGATGAAGAAGTGATCAGAGATGCTGTATCTCGTGATGCTCCTCCAACTGATCCTGGCAATAGGCATGTTGGGGGAGCTTGGCCTAAAGCTGATAGTAACTTCAGCACTACTTGTCCTTCTAATCTACATCTGGGCATACACCTCCGAGCCTAAGGGGAGTTACCATGCACTTGAAAGGGAGCAGATCCCCTGGCTCTACGATGGGGTCGCAAAGATGGCAAAGAAGGCGGGCATCAGAATGCCCAAAATATACCTTCTTGAGGACTACATACCAAACGCCTATTCCTTCAAAAACACGCTCGTATTTTCCCTGGGACTGTTTGAGGTTTTAGGTGAGGAAGAAATCCTCGCAGTTGCAGCCCACGAGATAGGACACATCAAGAACGGAGACACAAAGCTATTCCCGGTAATAGCCTACTCAAGGTACCTGATGATGCTTCTCACCCTCATGATTGTTGTTGTCACAAAAAGTAGCCTTGTCAGCTTCACTTCCCTCATCCTTTACGCCCTGTACGAAATGTCACGTGCGGAGTACCTCAAGAAGAGGGAGTTCGGCGCAGATCACACTGCACTGGGCCTTCTAGACGTCCCCCTGAGCCTCAAACACGCTCTTGAGGAGCTCAAGTACTACGAAGACCTTAGAGAAAATGTCAAGACGAATGCCCTTCCCAGTATTGAACCCAGCATTGACAGAAAGCAGGGGACGCAGATAATAGAAACTCATCCAAGCTATGACGAGAGGATTTTGAGAATACTCCTCGAAATCAACCCAGGACTACCACAAAACAGACTACAGTGATGGTTATGGATGTCGAAATCTTCCTCGATGCTGAAAAGGCCGAGAGGATAAAGAAGGTACGGCCAACAAAGGATGAATACTTCATGCTCATAGCGAAGCTCGTATCACTTAGGGCAACCTGTCCGCGCCTCAGGGTTGGTGCGGTTGCAGTGAAGGACGGCTACATTCTGGCGACGGGATACAACGGCGCGCCGAGGGGCATGGACCACTGCATAGACGTTGGCTGTCTCATCGTTGATGGCCACTGTCACAGAGCAGTTCACGCGGAGCAGAACGTGATAGCGATGGCCGCTCGAAAGGGCATAAGCCTCGAGGGCGCGACGCTCTACGTCACCCACTTCCCCTGCGACACCTGCTTCAAGCTCGTCGTCAATGCTGGCATAAAGGAGATCGTCTACGAGGAGATGTACCCGAACGAGGCGACCGAGATACTCCTGAAAGAGGCCCAGGAAAAGGGGATAGTAAAGATAAGGCAGTTCAAACTGCCGAAGGAAAGGGTAAAGGTCTTCCTGGAGGAACTCTTCGGAGAGTTTATTTAGAATTCTTCTCGATCTCCTCCAGTCTCCTGTTGATCTCTTCGAGCTCTATGGCTATCTTCCTTGTCAATTCAGTTATTTCGCGCTCTGTCCTGTCAACGGTCACATAGACCTTCAATATGAGCAGGTATGAAAGACCGATTCCAACCACGAAAAGCGCATCAAGCCCCCTTCCAAGGCCAAGCAGTTGCTTTATCGCCATTGCGATTTCCACTGGAAATATTGCTATGAGGAGCATCACTACGAGCAGGGCTTCCCAGAAGAGAAAATCCCCCCACTCAAACTCCCTCTTGCCGTATTTCCCGAGCACATAGACAATCAGGGCAAGTACTATCACGATGGCGATGTACTGAACCGCATACATCCCAATCACCTCAGCTTATCAAACAGCAGGTTTACCGCGATTTTAACACCTTCAAACACGTTCGTACCCTTCTTCATTGAGTATTCGGTGTAAACCGCCCTTATAGGAACCTCCACTATTTTACAACCTGCTTTGGAGGCCTCTATTATGAACTCGCTCGAGACTGCATAACGGTCGCAGGTTATCTTGATCTTTGATGCACATTCGGAGTTAAAGCATCTAAGTCCACTCTGGCTGTCACTCACGAACTTCCTCGCAAAAATCGCCGTAATCGCGTCAAGGACAAAATTTCCGAACTTCTTAAGAAATGGCATCTGGCTGGTGTCCCCCTTAAGCCTTGATCCGACAGCAAAGTCCGCCTTCCCCTCAGCTACCGGGGCCATCACCCGAATGGCATCTTCAACAAGGTGCTGTCCGTCGGCGTCGAAGGTTATCACCAAGCTTGCACCCCTTCTGAGGGCATACGCTATTCCTGTGCCCAGTGCTCCACCCAAACCGCGGTTGATGAGATGTGTCAGCACGTGAACACCCTTTGAGCGGGCAATTTCTGCAGTCCTGTCCCTTGAGCCGTCGTTGACCACTACTATCTCCTCCCTCCTGAAGTAGTGGGTAAGCCCATCAATAACGCCCTCGAGTGTTTTTTCCTCGTTGTAAGCAGGTACGACCACATAGGTCGACAACAGCCGTTCCACTAACTCCCTAAGGGCCGTAAGGTTCTCAACTCGAAAAGTGGGTTCTGAAGGCACGTCAAAGGTCATCCTGCCCTCTGAATGCCCAGTGATTAGAACGGATAGCGTCCCAAGCTCCATAGCCGGCAGGATGTCGTAGCCGTGATCTCCGACGACAAGAACCTTGGAGGGTTCTAGATTAAGAGAGCTCAGAATCCTTTTAAGCTGTCCGGGATTGGGCTTCAGTTCCATCGGGGGTACATCTTCCCTCGCCGAAACAACTTCGAAGTAGTCGAATAGACCATGCATCCTCAGTGCGGCTAGGGCCGCTTCCCTGGAGCTCCTGGTCATCAGCGCAAGTCTGATACCTCTTTCCTTCAGGAAATCTAGGAGTTCCCTCGCCCCCTCAAAGGGGTAGCTATTCCTAATCCGGGCAACCTCAAGGCCAACCTGGAGGGAGTGGAGCTCCTCAAAGGGAATCCCCGTCTCCTTTGAGATTCTGAGAAGGCTCTCATACATGGGAGTAAGGTCGCCTATCAACTCCTCAGGAATTCCCATCTCTCGAAGCATTGAGGCTAACTCATTCTTGAGCTGGGCGAATGGCTTGGGGGCGCCTATGAGGGTTCCGTCGAGGTCAAAGATCACTGCCTTTAGATCCATCTCATCCACCGAAGGGTTTATTTTTCAAAGCTCCAAGAGTTTCCAGGTGTCGCTACTATGATGTGGCTTCCCCCGCTTATAGGTTTAACCCTCACCTTCCTCCTTACCCCCTATATTGCCAGTGAAATGGAGAGGGCTGGAATAGTGGGGAGGGACATACACAAACCCCACCAGCCGGAGGTTCCGGAGATGGGGGGTCTGGCTTTGGTTCTGGGGATTGGAATCGCCAGCGCTTTTATACACACCCTCCCGGGATGGGTTCTCTCAGTTTTCCTGCTTTACGGCGTCGTCGGTATCATAGATGACCTCACCTCACTTAGACAACTTCACAAGGTGATCCTCTCGCTCTTGGTCTCACTACCACTCCTGACAATGAAGGTTACACCTATCATCAGCCTCCCAGGATTCACCCTAAACCTCGGACTTCTGTATCCACTCTTTGCTCTCCTCTTTGTTACCGGCTCGGCGAACCTTGTAAACATGCTCGCCGGATTCAACGGCCTCGAAGCCGGGACCTCTGGAATAGCGTTACTCTTCCTTGCCCTCGTAACAGAGGGACCGGCGAGAATTCTGGCCCTAACAGGAAGTGGGGCCGCCTTCGGATTTCTGCTGTGGAACAGATATCCCGCAAAGGTCTTTCCGGGTGACACCGGAACACTGAGCCTCGGGGCCCTAATAGGAATTGTTGCAATAATCGGGAAGGTCGAGTTCTATGGTGCCATCCTCCTTCTACCCCACTTCCTCGACTTCATAATAAAAGCAACTGGAGTCCGCTTCGGTGTCCGAAAACACGGCAGAACCGTAGTTCTGGAAGATGGAACCCTAAAGGCACCACCGTATCCTAGTCTCCTGGGCTTCGTAATGAGAAGAAGCAGGGTTACTGAACCGAAGCTTGTTGCCCTCATGTGGCTGATTGAGACACTCCTCGGATTCACCACTTTGAGTCTTCATCTATTACTTTGACCATCCCAAAACCGTACCTCGTCTTCTCCCCGAAGCCATTGTCGTAGCCGAACTGGGCTAGCTCGCGCGAGCCCTTGTACCGGAATATCATAAGGGAGCCCCGGTAGTATGTGTCTCGGACGAGTATCCTGACGGGTTTGAACTTGATAACATCGAGGGAGAAGTCCCTGTCCTCTGGCATCTCACCAAGGATAGCGGAGTAGCGCATGAGCATTACCTTCCTGAGCTTGTCAAAGAAGGCATCTTCACTTGGATAGAGGTCCCATATCTTCATCCTGTCCCCGCTGAGCTTGACAGTCCTAACCATTACCGGACTGAGGGTTGAGAAGAGGACTTCCCTCCCGATTTTTGGCTCCCTGAGAACCTTGGCATTCTCGACTATAAATACAGCACCCCCAACATGGAGGATGGGGTCGTCAATGAAGCCCTCTACAATGGCCTTTATGAGGTCAGCCGACGATGAAGACACGTAAAGAGAAACATCATCTGAAAGAACCTTTATCCCCCTATCTGGAATGAGTTCCCTCTTCCTCACCATTATCCTTGAGAATGTGAATAGATCAACGTGACTTGTCTCGGCCTCCTTGGCGAGTTCAGGTGAAACTATGCTCATTTTCTCCAACAGTTGATTGTAAACGTCGTAGTTGTAGTTGAAGGGGAGGACTGTGCCCTCTTCCCCCGGCCTGAACTTGATTTCCACCCTCATTATACCACACCCTTGCTGTATCCCTTAAAGATAGGAACTCCAACGTTAATAAGAATTTCGCAAGTGACCATTTATATTGTCTACTACCACCTCTAGTCATGAGGGGGAGTTAACTTACATAAGGGGACGAATCCTACCCGAAAATTCCGTCTAACGGATAGAGTTAAAAAGGCCGGAAGGAGAATAATGTATAGGTGAGAGGTGAAAAATTATGGTTGAAGACGTTGGAGTCAAGACTCCTGACGAGTACGATGATTACATCACATACCTCAAGAGGAGAATAAGGCAGCTTGAATTGCAGGTCCGAACCCTTGAGGCAGACAAGGAGAGGCTTGAGAGGGAGCTTTCACGCCTCAGAATGGAGATGTCCAGGCTCAGACAACCTCCAGCTTTCGCTGGAACCCTCATAGAAGTGCTCGACGACGACAGGGCGATCGTTCAGAACTACAACGGGCCGCGCTTTGTGGTCAGAATAGCTCCCTGGATAGAGAGGGAAGGCTTAAAACCTGGAGCAAGGGTGGCTCTTGACCAGAGAACTATGGCGATAGTGGAACTCCTCCCAACGGAGAAGGATCCGAGTGTCCTTGGATTCGAGGTCATAGAAAGGCCCACTGTGAGTTACAAGGACATCGGAGGTCTTGAGAAGCAGATACAGGAACTTAGGGAGGCCATTGAGTTGCCCCTCAAGCACCCGGAGCTGTTTGACAAGATCGGTATCGAGCCCCCGAAGGGTGTTCTGCTCTACGGGCCACCGGGCTGTGGGAAGACCCTCATGGCGAAGGCCCTTGCCCACGAGGTTAACGCGACCTTCATAAAGGTCGTGGGCAGCGAACTGGTGAGGAAGTTCATAGGAGAGGGCGCAAGGCTCGTTCACGAGCTCTTCGAGCTTGCAAAGGAAAAAGCACCTACAATAATCTTCATCGATGAAATAGACGCAATTGGTGGCAAAAGGATGGACGAAACTACTGGCGGCGAAAGAGAAGTTAACAGGACCCTAATGCAGCTCCTAGCTGAGATGGATGGCTTCGACCCGAGCGGAAATGTGAAGGTTATAGCGGCAACGAACAGGCCAGACATCCTCGACCCGGCGTTGCTCAGGCCAGGGCGCTTTGACAGGCTCATAGAGGTCCCACTACCTGACTTCCGCGGAAGACTCGAGATACTAAAGGTGCACACGAGGAAAATGAACGTGAGGGATGTCAATCTCACCATGATAGCCGAGATGACGGAGGGGGCGAGTGGAGCCGACCTGAAGGCGATAGCAACGGAGGCAGGGATGTTCGCGATAAGGGATAGGCGGGAGTACATAACCCAAGAGGACTTCATGAAGGCCATAGACAAAGTCCTAGGCTCTGAGAAGAGGCTCGCCCAGCAGATCGCGATGCACGAGGTCATGTACGGGTGAGGTACTTTTTTAACCTCTTCTTTTAGTACCCCCTACGGTGGGACGCTTGAGGAAGTCCAAGGTATACCCGGTTATCATCGTTACGGCAATAGCTGCCATCCTCATTGCCGAAACTCAAGTGCCGATAAGTGTAACGCCCCAGCTCTTCAAGGTCTCCTACAACGAGTCTCCCAACCCCGTCAACTGGGTCGGGAAAGATGAGAGTCTGAGGGCGAACTTCAGCGGCCATTTCTACGTAGTGGTGAACAGATACTTCGGGAGGATAACCCTGTGGATAACCCCTGCCGAAGGTGCGAGAACGACCTACATACGGGTCGATGTTAGGAGGGAGTTTCTAAACAACCTTTACCTCGAGGTGGAGCCACCCTGGTATGGAAGGGTTGAGGTAATGAGAGGAGAGGGCGAGAACGGTATGAGGTACGTAATCCAAGTGAGAGATTTGGGAGAGGCGGGGGATTCAACCTATGAGCTGACGTTCGTGGACAGGGCTCCTGAAGAGAGCCTCTCGATGGAGATAACCGTCGAAGTCCGGGACGGCCTTTTCAGATACCGGGGAGAGGTCCCAGTGGTGATTCTCGAGCCCTTCTCAAATTCCACATTGGATGGCAGTGAGAATCCCACTATCCCAGAGCAGCTCCATACCCCCCTGACGGACGGTTGACGTTTAAAAGCATGTGGCCAGAACCGGTCAACTATTTTTATAAGCCCACCCGATATACTCGCTCCGTGAGAGAAGATGGTCAGTAAGCTACTCGCACTCGAGGCCTATCCCAACCTGCGAGACCTGGACTTCAGGATACTCAGAGGAGTAGAGATGAAGATGCGCCATTATAAGTGGGTTCCACTTGAGGAGATAGCACACTTCTCGAGGATTGACGTTGAAACCACCTCATTCCGCCTTGGAAAGCTCGACGACCTTTCCCTTGTGAGAAGGCGAAGCGACATGGGGTACATCGGGTACCAGCTTACAATCCACGGATACGACGTGCTGGCAATAAGGGCGCTTTCGAGAAAGGGTATAATAGAGGCAATAAGCACGGCTCAGATAGGGGTTGGCAAGGACGCCGACGTCTACGTAGGGATAACCCCTGCTGGCGAGAGGGTTGCCGTCAAGTTCAACAGGATCGGGGGTAGAACTGCATCAAGAAAGGCGGGCTATCATTCCCACGTTTTTGCAAACAAGCGGCATACGAGTTGGCTCTACGTCTCGAGACTCATAGCGAAGAAGGAGTATGAGGCACTGGTTTTATTAAGTCCAATAGCTAAGGTTCCAAGGCCGATAGCATGGAACAGGCACGTTCTTGTCATGGAGTTCATAGAGGGGAGAGAACTCGCGGAGCTGAGGGATAGCGACCTGGAGAAGAGCGAGGCCGAAAAAATACTAGATGATGTCCTCAGTGAGTATCTGAAAATAGTGAGGTTCGGGATAGTGCACTCGGACATGAGCGAGTTCAACATCGTGCTGACTGACGACGGTGTTCTGCTCATAGACTGGGCTCAGTACATCCCGACTGCATACCCCGAGAGTTATGAGCTTCTGAAGAGGGACATCACGGTGCTCCTCAACGCATTCAGACGCAGATGGGGTGTCAAGAAGGAGTTCGAGGAGGTGTGGCCAGCCTTTGACGAGGCCTGGAACGAGAGCCTGGGAGAGAAGAGGAAAGTTGAAGCCGGGGAGGTGGAAGGATGGTGATAAAGTACGAGCCCCTCAACAGGAGGGATAGAATAGTAAAGCTCTTCAGGGAGGCTATAGAGGCAGAAAACGCTAGAGAGCTGGAAAGGGCCCTGAGAACTCTCGACGAGATACTAGAACTCTCAAAGGATAACGAGCCGGAGTTCTACTTTGAGGCCTGCTTCCGAATGGCCGACATCCACATCCAGAAGGACAACTACCGGGGAGCGGTAAAGTGCGCTCTGCGCGGCATTCTGAAGGCTCCAAGCAGCGACCACTACAGACTGGGCATCAAAAGGCTCGGAGACATACTCTTCATACTGAAAGAAGAGGAAAGACTCGAGGATATCACCGAGAACATGGACCCGACGCTCAGCCTGATAAAGGAGGATGAGGAACTCTACAGGTTCACGCTCGCGCTCATGAGGCTGGCTATGGGTGAAGAGGTTAAGGAGACCTTCCCGCTAAGGGAATTCAACGATGTTATCGAGAGCCTAAAAGACGAGTGATGTACTCCTCGAAGTATCCCCTATTAGGAGGAAATGGAAAGTTATAAGGCTCTTTTTTCGGCCTTTCATTGTAGTAGGGCCTGTTGCAGGCGGGACAGCCATGTGTGGCAAAGACGGATGTCGGGAGGATCCTTAAGAGCTCATCCTGGGATATCGTGAATCCCTTGAGCTCATCGCCGTCGAAAGCGAACGTCTCCATGGAATAACCCTTCTCCACCAGATACCTCGCGATCTGAAGCCTGCGGTATCTTTCGAGGGAAGGTGACCTTCCGGACTCGAGGGGAGTTCCCTTTATAGGAGTGAAGGCGAAAAGGGAAACCTCAGCACCCATTTCATAGGCCTGCACCATCGTCTCAACGATCTCTCTGTCTGTCTCTCCCAGCCCCACTATGAGGTGAACGAAGACCCTTCCCCGTCCAAAGGTTCTCACGGCTCTCTCAGTGAAGTCCCACATGGCCTCCCACGAGTAAAGACCTCTCTTAAGCTTTCCGAAGAGCCTTTTACTAGCGACATCAAGACCCACTCCTATGTAATCCACACTCCTTTCCCTGAACTCTTCCAGGACGTTATCATCCACGGGAGTTATCGAGATGGAAATGGGAAGACCGGCTCGCTCCAGCTCAGAAATAAGCGTTAAGACGTCCTCAACAAGGTCAGGATAATCGATGGTTTGGAGACACACCCTAGAAAAACTGCCCTTTGGAAGAGCCTCGAGAACCTCATCGAGCTCAAAGACAGGCCACGTTACCCTCGAAAGCTTTTCCCAATCTGCCTTGCTCGACCTTGCTTGGGCGCAGAAGGCGCAGTCGTTCCTGCACCTCCCTGGCCAGTAGGTCATAAGGTATGCAGTAGTGGGCTTGGCCATCATCCTAGCATTCACAAGGCCCATCGCTATCGCCGTTCCGTAGGAGACCCTAACCTTCATTATTCTTCCCCACCATGAGTGGAAGGTGTCCCATTATAAGGGCCACGGTGGCTATGATTGGCAGGAGCGGAAAGACCCCTGCGTAGCCTCTTAGGTCGGCCACGTACCCGAGGCTTATCTGGCCCGAGAGCATTCCAAGGTCAAAGAACATCGTATAAACACTCGAACCCATGGTTCTGATCTCTCCAGGCAGTTTTCCGAGCGCCATTAGCTGCATTGCTGGGACTGCGAGACCAAAACCGGCACCTATCACGAAGGCACTAAGGTAGGAGTAGGGCGGAAGCTTGTAGAGTATCAGGAACAGGTAGCCAGTTATAACGAGAAATATTCCGGCCCTAACAACGGGTATTGGCCCACTCCTGTCCGCGGCTCTTCCACCCACGACCCTCATTATAAAGCTCGAAAGGCCGATAACCATCATGTAGAACCCGAAAAGACTCTGGGGCATGTCAAGAACCTTGTAGAGGGCAGGAAGATAAGTTATAACTCCCGCGTAGGAGAATGAGAAGAAGAACAGCGCCAGCGAGGCAGCGACGAAGTAGACTCTCAGAAGCTCGGAGTAGCCCACCTTTCCGCGACTCCCTCCTTCCGAGGGAAGGAAGCCCTTCTCACCCATCCAGACAGGCAAAACTAGAACTGCCCCGATGATTGAGAATGTCACCGTGAAAGAGAAGGCCCCCACGAAGCCAAGGACATCGGAGAGGTAGCCTCCGAGGGCTGGGCCAATTATATTGCCTAAGGAAAACATCATGCCACGCCAGCCGAGCGTCTCGCCAATCCTGCCCTCCGGCGCCAAATCAACGGCCGTGGAAAGACTCGAAGGAAAGAATACTCCCATAGCAAAGCCGTGTATTCCCCTGGAGAATGCGAAGAGCGTGAGGTTACCCGTTATTGCCGAAACCACATATAGCAGGCCTGCAAGGGTCCCAAGGAGGTTTCCAAAGAAGAGAGCATGAAACCTGTAGCCCCTGTCTCCGACCAGCCCTCCCACGGGCTTTGAGAGTAGAGAAACTATCGAGGCTACCCCAGCGACTAGACCCACCATGAATGGGGTTGCGTGAAGTGTTATTGCGAAGGGGGATATTATAGGGTTGACTACGCTTATCCCCAGGAAGAAGAAGAAAGTCGAGAAGTTCAAGAGCCATACGTCCTTGAGCCTCTTATCCACTAAACACCAGCCTCCGGCTTTTCCATACCATCTCTCATAAATGCGTAGCTCATGTGCCTGGTGTTCTTGGCGAAGCCGACGTTTCCCTTCGAGTCGACCATTATGATGCCCATCGTATCCTTTCCGAAGTACTTCGTGGCCAGATTTATCGCGGCTTCGCTCGCAGCTTGAGCGTCCATGCCAAGCCTCACGAAGTCCGTGGCGCTCTTTGCCAAGGCGAGCTTTATCGCAACCTCTCCGAGGCCAGTACAGGAAGCGCCAGCGACCTCGTTAGCGTAAGTTCCGCCCCCGATTATCGGCGTGTCGCCCACTCTTCCAAACATCTTGAGGAAGACGCCACCGGTAGATGTTCCAGCAACAACTTCCTCGCCGTCGAAAGCTACGGCTCCAACCGTGCTCCTAAGGACCTCTGGATACTCCTTAATCAGCTCGTTGAGTTTCCTCCAGTGCCTCGTTTCGCCTTTCTCGAGGAGCCTTCTCCTGAGCTCTTCCCACTGATTCAGCCTCTCCTCTGTCCTCGGGTCATAGCCGGAAAATCCCAGAAGACGAGCGAACTTGACGGCACCTTCCCCTATCAGAAGCACGTGGTCAGTCTTCTCCATCACCTTTCTGGCGACGCTTATCGGGTTCTTCACTCCCCAGATTCCGGCGACGGCTCCGGCCTCCAGTGTTTTCCCGCGCATTATTGCCGCGTCCATCTCAACCTTTCCACCGAGCGTTAAAACGCTCCCTGTTCCTGCGTTGAAGAGCGGGTTGTCTTCGAGGACTTTGACGGCCTCTTCAACGGCATCCAGAGCAGAACCTCCCCTAAGTTCATGCCACCCTGCCAAAACAGCCTCCTTAACGCCATCTATAACCTGTGAAATCCTCTCCTCCTTCCGTATTGTACCTGCCCCACCGTGGACTATGATAGCAACCATTGACACCACCGGAGGAAAGAAGGCTCGAAGGGTTAAAAGGATTATGAAAACGAAAAGACAAAGGCAAAATCAGCTCAAGCTCATGTTAATTATCGTCTCTCCTATGTTCTCGAGGTACTCAAGGATTCTGCGGTAGCTCTCCATGGCTATGGACTGCCTGTAGTCTATAGAGCGAATCTTTTCTTTCAGTCCAAGCATCAGCCCGTCGATTTTGCCGAGGTCACGCTCCTCTATCTGCTCCATCATCTCGTTAAACTTATCCCTAAGATAGGCAACGTCTATGGAGTTTGGATTCTCTGCTATCCTAATTATGTGATCACCTATGCGCTCTATGTTCCTGACGATGAAAAGTATACCGAGCAGATCGAATGATCTCCTTATTATGCCACTCTCTTCCGTAACACCCCTCCTAGTCAATAACCTGTTCACGGCCCGGATTATGAGAAAATAAAACCTGTCGAGCTCGTTCTCTAGGTCGTTTATGTCCCGGAGGATCTCCCCATCTCCCTTAGAGCCTATAAGGAGTTCCAGATCACCGAGCATTGAGATTATTAGGGACTGAATCCTACTGAGGAGCTCCGCGAGGTTTATCTCGGACTCATCAAGAAGACTCTTGGCCACTATCCTATGGGACTCATCGAGGATTATCTCTACCCCCGGAAGGCTCTGGAGGATCTTCCGTATCTTGACCTTGTATATCGGCATCTCCTCAGCGAAGGTTATTTCAAGAACGTCATAACCCTGAATGTAAGCCGAGATAACAAGCCTGACAGTCATGTCGGGTGAATACTCCCTAGAAATTCTCAGAACTTTTCTCTCACTTATCTCCTTTGGCTCCCGTGGATAGATAGTTATGCTCCCGTCGGGATTTATAGAAAGAGGAACGACATCACCCTGACCCAGTCCCTGCTCCATGACCCATTTCTTCGGGAGGGAAACTATGTATGAACTTCTGCCCGTGAACTGTATCTTCCTGAACTCCATAGCTGGCACCGAGGATATATAGTGGTGGGGGGTTAAAGGCTTCACTTCGATAGACTTATAAACGCTAAGATTCAGGTTAGGACATGCTCTCGGAATACGGCAGGGACGCGAAGATACTCATAGCAGCGAACGCCGCAGGCCAGCTCTTCCTCCAGTTCTCGGTATTCATAATGCCGTTCTACCTGAAGGCCCTCGGCTACGACATGTCTGCGATGGGGGCGTTCTTCTCGATCCAGACATTCACAGGCGGCCTTTTCTTCCTCCTCGCGGGTGGACTTTCCCTGAGGCTGGGCTACCGGAAGACCCTCCTCTTGAGTGCGTTCCTCGGCCTCGCCGGGAGGCTCCTGCAGGTGGCGGCGCTCAACACCTACGTCCTCGCCCTCGGCTTCTTCCTCGTCGGGGTGAACATGGGGCTGAGGCAGCCGAACTTCACGGCCCTCCTGAGCGAAGAAGTCGGAGAGGAGAGGAGGCACCACGCGTTCTCGATAAGCTTCGGGCTGGGAACGATTTTCAACGCCGCTGGAGTTCTCGTTGCCGGCTTCGCACCGGGGTTCTTTGAGGGGATTGGAATCTCGGAGGGGATAGCC